>JBIILC010000023.1:0-24748 GCA_044232865.1 Opitutales bacterium
CGCGGGCCGCCGGTGCGGAAGAAATTCATCCAGGCCCCTCCCCTTTTCGATTCACGCGGGAACCAGTCGGTGTAGAAAGAGCCCAGCAGACGGCCTCCATCGCGAACTTCGTAGAAACGGACTTCAGGATGCCAGACGCAGATCGGCGCGCCTTCGACGCGCGGTTCGGCGGCGCGGACGACGGTCTTCGCGCCAGTGGACTGGTCGACGTGATAGGTATCGCGGGCGACGACCTGGATCCCGAACAGACCGCCGAAGAGACGGAACATGCCGGCGATCACACCGTCGACGGGGAACCAAGGCCGCAGGGCTTCGTCATCGAAATCATATTTCTCGCGACGCATCTTCTCAGACCAGTAGCCGAACTCCCACGGATGGAGCGAACGGAGCGCATCGCCGGCCTTGGCCGCGCGATATTGTTCGAGCTCGATGCCTTCGGCCTGGAACTTCGGACGGATGCGCTGGCCGATATCTTCGATGAACTTCAGTGCCGTGTCGCCCGTGCGGGCCATACGGCGGGCCGTGGTGAAATCGGCGAAGTGCTTCTTGCCCAGCAGGCGGGCCTTTTCGTGACGTAGGGCGAGGATCTCGCCGACGAGTGCGGTGTTATCCCAGGCATCCTTCAGGCCGACCTGACCGAGGCCTTCCCAGCACTGTCGGCGGAGGTCTTCGTCGTCGGCATACTGCAGCACCGGCATGACCGAGGGGGACTGCAGCGTGATGCGCCAGGCTTCCGGTTTACCCTTAGCGGTCGCGGATTGCTTGGCCGCCGCGAGCGCGCCGGCAGGCAGACCAGCGAGGCGTTTCTCGTCGTCGACGAAGAGTTCCCAGGCGTTGGTGGAATCGAGGACGTTCTCGGAATACTTCTGCGTCTTCTCCGCGAGCTGCGCGTTGAGGGTCGCCAGGCGCGTCTTCCCTTCCGCCGGGAGATCCGCGCCATTCTCTTCGAAATCGGCCATCGTCTCCTCGAGGAAACGGCGACGGACGCCCGTGAGCGCCTTGGCATCGGCGGTGGCGGCGTAGGCCTTGAAGACCGCCCAGAGTTCTGGATCGAGCGTCAGCGACGTGAAGAACGCCGTGACCTCGGGCATCATCGCGTTGTAGGCCTTGCGGAGTTCGGGCGAGTTCAGGACCGAATCGAGGTGCGAGACTAGACCCCAGGAGCGGGAGAGTTCCTTGGTCGTGGCCTCGAAGCCCAGCAACACCTGGGCGTAGGTCAGGTCGGTACCCTTCGTGTGCTTGAACGCGTCGACGTTGGCGCGGGCGCGGCGCAGGGCCTCGCGGATATCCGGCTCGACGTGTTCGGGCTTCAGGCTGCTCCAGTCGAAAAGGAACTCGTCGGCAAGGAAGGGGTGCACGCCTTCACCTTGCGGGAACAGAGGCCAATTTCAAGGCAACCCTGTGCCCTAAAAGCAGCGAGGGCTTGCGGGGCGGCCTTGGCGGTCACACTTTGAGGCATGAGCAAGTTGGAGGCAGTGCCCGTCACCGGCATCGAGGTCATTCCCGTCAAGGGAGGCACCGCCGTATTCCTCGTGACCGCCGCGAAGACAATGGTCATCCAGGTCGATCCTTCCGTCGGCGAGGCCCTGCAGGGTGCCTTGGACGGCCGCGTGCCCGACCGCCCGCAGTCCCACGACCTCATGCTCCATCTCCTCCTCGGCCTGGACGCCGGGGTGGTACACGTCGCCATCGTCGACGTAAAAGACGGCGTCTTTTTCGCCCGCATCCTACTCGGGCAAGAAGGGCCCGTTGCGCGCAAGATTGCCGAAGTCGACGCCCGCCCTAGCGACGCCCTCGTGCTTGCCGTGAAGGCCAAGCGCCCAGTGTTCATCGCCAAGGCCGTCTTGGACGGCTGCGACGACATGGCGGAAATGCTCGCGCGCTTGCGCAAGCAGGCGTGAGCGGCCCCCTGCCAGTCCCCGTCGTCGCCGGCACGCGCCCTTCGGTGCTCGCGCCGATGCAGGACGTCACCACCACCGGCTTCATGCGCGTCATTGGCCGACGCGGCGCGCCGGACTGGTTCGTGACCGAATATTTCCGCGTCCACGAGAGCTCGACACCCGAGAAGCATATCGTCGACTCCGTCGTCAACCACGGGACCGGCCGACCGGTCTTCGCGCAGCTCATCGGCGAGGACACCCCGCACATGCTCCGTACCATCCGCGAGCTGGGGAAGCTACCCATCGCTGGTATCGACCTTAACATGGGCTGCCCCGCGCCTAAGGTGTATCGCAAGAACGTCGGCGGCGGCCTTCTGCGCGACCCCGCCAAGATCGACGAACTCATTGGGGCCATGCGGCAGGAGATTCCCGGAGTCTTCACCGTCAAGATGCGCATCGGTTTCGATGGACAGGAACGCTTCGACGAGATCCTCGCCATTGTCGCTAAGCATCAGGTCGACCTCCTCACCGTGCATGGGCGCACCGTAAAAGGACTCTATTGGTCTGAAGTCGATTACGTCGCCATCGCCAAGGCCGTGTATTCAGTTCCCTGCCCTGTCATCGCCAACGGTGACGTCACCTCGGCCGCCAAGGCTCAGCGCCTGATTACGGAGACCAAGGCCTACGGCATGATGATGGGCCGCCACGCCATCCGAAATCCGTGGATATTCCGCCAGTGGCGTGAAGTCCAGCAGGGCCAGACGCCCTTCGTGCCCACGCTCACTGACGTGCGGACCTATATCCAGGAGCTCGCCGACGAATGCTGCGACGCCGCCAAGGCCACGGACAAGCAGGCCGGACGCCTCAAGAAATTCCTCAACTTCGTCGGCCTCGCCGTGGATACCGAAGGCAAGTTTCTGCACGACATGCGCCGGACGGATAACCTACCGGACCTATTGAAGTGCTGCGACGCCCACCTCCTGGGAGCGCGGGCGAGCGAGGCCTATCCTGACGAACCCCACCGGGGCCTCATCGCACGGCCCACGCGCGAGACGCAGCAGGGTTGCGCGCTCTGAACTCAGCCCTCGCGCACACCGGCTCGGATGCGACGGTCCTTGGCGAGCACGAAGAGCAGCGGACCGCCGATGACTAGCAGGGACCAGAGTCCCAGCACCAGAGCCCAGAACGTGCCGAGTCCGCAAAAGCAGGACTGCTTGCGGCGCAGCACGAAATACCAAGGCAGACACAGGGCTAGGCCCACCGCGGAGCCCGCGATATTTTTTCCCACGAAGCGTTCCACCGCATCGGCCTGACCGCGCGAACGGTGCAGCAGGATCGGCGTCCAGATCAGCCATGACACCACCCAGACCGCCAAGGCGCCCAGCATATAGGGCTCTGAATTGAACCCCTTCGGATCAGCCTCCGCCGAAAGGTAATACAAGTCTACCGACGCGAAGAGCGGGATCGCGATGAACAGCCCGCCAAGGAAAGCGGCGGCGATAACTCTAGGCCCGAGCGGAGTCTTGCCGCCCGTCGAAGGAGCGACCGGCAAAGGCAGGAGCAACAGGCAGGACTGCAGGAGTGCGAACCCCCAGAGCAGGAGGACCCATAACCAGTCTTTACCGGAGGCCTCGAAGACACCGGCGCCCAGCAAGGATTTTAGCGTCAGCGAGCTGCCATCCCAACCCACCAGCGCAACGACCACCATCATCACGAAATTAAACGCGAAAGCCAGCAGCACGGAGAGGGCCAGGATACGAACAAAGACGGAGGACATGGTGGGGTAACCGAAGCCTATCCCAATGGCCCTATTAGCCAAGGAAAAGCCCCAGACGGCGACCGCCCCTTGACTCCCGCCGTTTGCCCCTAAACTTATGGGTATGATCAACCTCACCGAAGCCGCTGCCCAGCAGATCCAGGTGCTGCAGAAAGCCCAGGCCAACCCTGAGTCCATCCTTCGCGTCCTCGTGGAGACCGGCGGTTGCTCCGGCTTCGAATACGGCATGGCTTTCGACGTGCGCAAGGCCGACGACCTCGAGTTCGAAAGCCAGGGCATGAAGATCCTCATCGATCCCACCAGCCACGCCTACCTCGACGGTTCCACCGTGCATTTTGACGACGGCCTGCACGGCAAGGGCTTCGAAGTCCGCAACCCGAACGCTGCCAGCACCTGCGGCTGTGGCAAATCCTTCAGCTAAGCCATGAACACCGTCCTCCGTCTGTCCTTCGCCGCGCTCGCCTGCGCATTCGTCGCCTGCTCTTCCGAAGCCGAGAAGAAGCCCGTCGCCCAAGCGACCGCCGCGCCCTCCCCTGCCGCCTCTCCCATGAAAGATTCCGCCCAAGCCAAAGTAACTCAGGTGCTCGTCACGCTCGACGACGGTAAGGGCGGCATCGGCAAACCCACGCTCGTCGACAAGGTCGTCAAGACCGACGCCGAGTGGGCGGCGATGCTCACACCTGAGCAATACCGGGTCACCCGCGGCAAGGGCACCGAGCGTCCGTTCTGCGGCACCCTGCTCGACAACAAGAAGACCGGCACGTACCACTGCCTCTGTTGCGATCTCCCGCTCTTCTCATCGAACTCCAAGTTCGACTCCGGCACCGGCTGGCCGAGCTTCTTCAAGGGCGTCTCTAAGGAGAACATCGCCACCATCACCGATAACAGCCACGGCATGAGTCGCACCGAGATCCTGTGCGCGCGCTGCGACTGCCACCTCGGCCACGTATTCGAAGACGGCCCGGCTCCGACCGGCCTGCGCTACTGCCTCAACTCCGAGTCCCTCAAGTTCAAGGAACTCAAGGGCACGCCGGAGAAGAAGTAACTTACTTCTTCTTCGCCTTCGACTTAGAGGCCGCCTTCTTCACTGGGGCGGCCTTCTTCTTGGCTACAACCTTGACCGGCTTCTTCTTCGCGACGGGCTTGGCGGCCTTCTTCGGGAGAGGCTTCTTCGCCACGACCTTGGCCTTCTTCACGACTGGCTTAGATTTCGGAGCAGCCTTCTTCGCCTTAGCAGGCTTGGCGGCTTTCTTGACCACCGGCTTGGCCTTCGCCTTCGGGGCGACGACCTTGGCGACGTGGACCTTCGCCAGGCGCTTGGCCAAGGCGGGTTCGACGTAAGGAGCGGGTGCCTTCGGGCGCTGGTCGACGGGACCCTTCACGGCGGCCCAAAGCTTATCGCGGAATTCCTGGATGCCTTCCTGCGAGTAACAAGAGATCGGGATGACCATATCCTTCACGCGTTCCTGGAATTTCTTGAGCTTCGCAGCGGCGGCCGGGAGATCCATCTTGTTGGCCACGATGATACGCGGCTTCGCAGCGAGGATTGGCGAGTAGAGGCGGAGTTCGCGTTCGAGGATGCGGTGGTCGTCCCACGGCTCGCGATTCTCGCTACCGGCCATATCGATGATGAAAACCAGCAGCGAGCAGCGCTCGACGTGGCGGAGGAACTGGTGGCCGAGGCCGCGGTTCTCGTGCGCGCCTTCGATGAGACCCGGGATGTCGGCCATCACGATGCGGTCAAAGCGGTCGGTGTAGTCGATCACGCCTACGTTGACGTGGAGCGTCGTGAACGGATACGGCGCCATCTTCGGGCGGGCAGCCGTAAGGAGATTCGTCAGCGTCGACTTACCCGCGTTCGGGTAGCCCACGAGACCGATGTCGGCGATCGTCTTGAGTACGATACGGAAGCTGCCTTCTTCGCCCGGGTAGCCGGGAGTAGTACGACGCGGAGCCTGGTTGACCGAGCTCTTGAAGTTCATGTTACCCATGCCGCCCTTGCCGCCGGCGAG
The DNA here is from genome assembly GCA_044232865.1 of Opitutales bacterium. GTDB lineage: Bacteria > Verrucomicrobiota > Verrucomicrobiia > Opitutales > UBA953 > UBA953. The sequence continues at coordinate 5,670 of JBIILC010000023.1, forward strand.
GAGCACGACGCGTTCGCCGTGTTCGGTTAGTTCGGCCACGAGACGATTGGAGCCCTCTTCGAGGACCTGCGTGCCCGGAGGCACCGGCAGGATCAGGTCGCCGCCGTCGGGACCCGCGCACTGGCGGCCCTGACCCGGAGCGCCATTACGGGCGCGACGGTGCGGCTGCCAGCGATAGGCCTGGAGGTCACCCTCGTTACGGTCGCAGAGCAGGACGACGTCGCCGCCCTTGCCGCCGTTACCGCCATCGGGTCCGCCCTTCGGGATGAATTTCTCACGACGGAAGCTGACGCAGCCATGGCCGCCGTCTCCGGACTTCAGTTCAACCTTGGCTTCGTCGATAAACATTTGCCCCAAGGTAGGGCCTCCCCAGCCCCGAGGGCGAGGAGGAAAGGCGACGGCTTAACGTTCCAGTCCGCGGGAACGGCGCAACCAGCGCTCGATCGGCGAGAAGAAGATGAGGTCGGCCAGCAGGCCGACGCCTACGACGACAAGCATCACGCCCACGACCTGATCCATACGCAGCAGCTCGCGGCCGGCATGCAGAAGGGACCCTAGGCCGAAGCCCGAGAGAATCACCACGAAGATTTCGGCAGCCATCAGCGAACGCCAGGCAAAAGCCCAGCCCTGCTTGAGGCCACTAACGACGCCGGGCAAAGCGGCCGGGAAGATGACGCGCAGCCAGAGATGCCAGCCGCGGGAGCCCATCGTCATCGCCGCACGGAGGTAGAGCGGCTGCACGGAGAGCACGGATTCCTGCACCGCGATGACGACGGCCCACACGGTTCCCATGACAACAACGAACAGGACGGCGGCTTCGTTCTGACCGAAAGCGATGATCGCCACGGGGACCCAGCACACCGAGGGAAGCGTCTGCAGACCGAGCGACATGATGCCGATAGTATCGCGGGCGAGGCTCGAGCGAGCGCAGAGGGCTCCGACCGGGATGCCAATGGCGGCCCCGATGATGAAGCCAAGCATCAGGCGACGCATCGTGACCCACGTGGCCGAAGCCAGGGAGCCGTCACGAAGTGCCGACCAGAACCATTCGCCGATCTGCGTCGGCGCGGGGACGAGGACATCGTCGACGCGACCGGAACGGACGAACCACTCCCAGCCGCCGAGCAGCAGCAGGCCGATGACGATCGGGACGAGGGCGCGAGGGGTTTTCATACGAGGCCCTCCTTGGGTTCAGCGAGGTGGGCGGAAAGGGCGGTGGTGATGTCAGCGGCCAAGGTGGCCAGGGCTGGATCGTTGATCCGACGCGGACGCGGCAGATCGATATTGAAGACCTGACGGATGCGTCCGGGATTTGGCGAAAGGAGTACGACGCGATCGCCGAGGCAGACCGCCTCGCGGATATTATGCGTCACAAGCACAATCGTCTTCTTGCGCTGCGTGAAGATCTTCTGGATGTCGCCGTAAAGTTGATCACGCGTGAGCGCGTCGAGGGCGGAGAACGGCTCGTCCATCAGGAGCACGCGCGGATTAGGGGCGAGTGAGCGAGCGAGGGCCACGCGCTGGCGCATACCGCCGGAAAGCTCGTGTGGGTGAGCCTTCTCCTTGTCGGCTAGGCCGACGAGGTCCAAGTAGTAGCGAGCGGCTTCGGTGCGCTCGGCATCGGTGAGGCCCGGCTTGAGGCGCAGGCCGAAGAGCACGTTCTCGAGGGCATCGAGCCACGGGAAAAGCGCGTCCTGCTGGAACATCACGAGACGATCGCGGCCAGGCTCGACGACATTCGCACCGTCGAGCTTGATTGAACCTTCGTCGACCTGCTCCAGGCCGGCGAGTAGGCTGAGTAACGTAGATTTACCGCAACCCGACGGACCGACGAGCACGAGGAATTCGCCTTCCTTCACCTGCAGGTTGATGTCCTCCACGGCCGTGACGAGGCCCGCACGTCCGTTGAAACGCTTGGTCACGTTGCGCAGCGTAAGTTGGGAGTTGGGTTCGTTGGACAGAGGGGCCGACATGGAGACGAGGGGATTAGCGGGAACGGGTCAAAGAACGCAAGGAGGGTTACTTGCGCGCAGGAGGAAGGTCCGCGACCAGAGCCTGTAACAAGGGTGCCACCGGGGTTTCGCCGGAGAGCAGACCGCAAGCGCGGGAATCGGACTGCGCCTTGGCGAAAGACTCCGTCAGGCGATGGAGGCGGAGGGCGGGATCTTCGGGCAGATCCCAGCGGATACGGCGCAGCGCCGGCGCGATCAACTCGGCCTTCGGCGCAGCGGAACGGGATTCGGCCCCTAGGGCTTCGCGCGATAGACGTTCGAGCAGGACTGGGTCTGCGACCAAACGGTCGCGCAGCAGATAGTGCGAGCGGACGAAAGCCTTCACCGCTTCGCCTTTGGCATCGAGGGCCTTTTGAGAAGAAGCCAGCACGGTGATGATTGAGTCGTGATTTTCGACGAGGACCTCGCCGCCGAAATCATCCACGAGGCGCGTCACCCAAGGTTCGACCGTCCAGGCAGCATCCACGTCGCCACGTTTAAAGAGCGCAATCAGTTCGGCGTTCTGCGCCGGGAGCACTTGGGCATCGCCACCCGCGATGGTGATATTGAGACCACCCGATCGCAGCCAGACGCGGGCTTCGACGTCCTGCGTGTTGCCGAGTTGCGGTGTAGCGACGCGACGACCGCGGAAATCAGCCGGAGTGCGCAGGGGCGACCCTTTGCGGACGACCAAGGCGTTACCCCCCGAAGCGACAGGAGCCAGGACGCGAATCGAACGTCCCTTCGTACGCACGTGGGCGTTAATCACTGGAGAGGCGCCGACGTAGGTAATGTCGATAGCGCCGGCGACCAGGGCCTCCATGGCGGAGGGCCCAGCGTTGAAAGAACGCCACTCCAGTTTTACGCCGACCGGAAGGTTAGCCTGATGGAAATCTTTCCCTTCTCTTTCCAGCTGGCGGGCCGCCAGAGCCGGGGCGTGCGTCAGGTTAGGGAAGAAGCCCACCCGCAAGACGACTGGCTGTTCGGCCGCGACCGAGGAGGACACGGCGAGAAGAGCGAGGATAAGAGATCGCATGGCGGACATGATGGTCGGAGACAGACTGCACAGTTAATTTATGACTACATTAGTTAAGATAACAGGATTAGAAGTCGAGCCTATTCATCCCAGCACATTTAAACACATAAACACCTACAGTTGAATGGTTTAAATCAAAAGGCACCGATAACAAACCACAAACTAGCCCCAACGACGAGGGCCGTGGCAGACCAGCCCAATAGGCGAATCCATGGCGGCGAGACGAATGGACCCATTAATTTGGCGTCGCTAGTCATGCGCACGAGCGGCCAGCAGGCGAAGCCGAGCTGCAGGCTGAGGATCACCTGACTCCAGATGAGAAGGTTCTCTACCCTTCCCTCCCCGGCCAGGCCGATGACCAGCAAGGCGGGAGCCAGCGCCGCTAGGCGGGTCGCGACGCGCACCATCCAGCCGGCCGTCTTGATCTTCAGGAAGCCTTCCAAGACAATCTGGCCAGCCATGGTGCCGGTGATGGTGGCATTCTGACCCGAAGCCAAGAGCGCCACGGCGAAGAGCGTACCGGCGAACGTCACCCCCAACACGCCGTCCAGTAGCCGATGGGCTTCGCGGATATCCGTCACGGCTTCGGGTCGGCCGTGGAACGCCGCGGCGCTCAGCACCAGCAGGCCGGCATTGACGAAAAATGCCAAGCAGAGCGCGAGCGTGGAATCCCAGGTCGCGAAGCGCATGGCCTCGCGGCGCTCGGCTTCCGTCTTCCCGAAATCACGAGACCCGACGATCGACGAATGCAGATAAAGGTTATGCGGCATCACGGTGGCACCGATGATACCGAGCGCGACGAAGAGCATACCGGGGCGAGTCAGCACGTCCGCGGTCGGCACGAAGCCTTTCACGAGGTCAGCCATGACCGGCTGCGCGAGCATAAGCTGGACGCCGATGCAGGCCGCAATCGTCAGCACGAGCACCGCCACAAGCGATTCCAGCCAGCGGTAGCCGAGGCGGGTCAACGCCAGCAGCACGAGCACGTCGAGCGCGGTAATGATAGCGCCAAAGAAGAGCGGGATGCCGAAGAGGATTTGCAGCGCGATGGCCGATCCGAGCAGCTCGGCCAGGTCCATCGCGATGATACCCAGTTGCGCGGCTACCCAGAGGAACTTCCCGACGGCCGGCGAATAACGCTCCCGGCAGGCCTGCGCGAGGTCGAGGCCGGTCGCGACATTGAGGCGGACGCAAAGGTGTTGGAAGAGAATCGCCATCAGGTTCGACAGCAAGATGACCCAGAGCAGCGCGTAACCGAACTGCGAGCCACCGGCGAGGTCAGTGGCCCAGTTCCCTGGATCCATATACCCGACCGAGACTAGGAAGCCCGGCCCAACGAAACCGAGGAAACGACGAAAAGCACCGAAGCGCGAGGCCGCGCGGGCTTGGGTCGGTTTATCTGTCCTCATCACCATTGAGCATCACTGGCGACCGCGCCCTGTCAACCCACCGCCTGTGCCAAGGAAGTGGCGGCCAAGACCGACCACACCACCGTCCGCCAGGCATGCGACCGAACCAGCTCGGCAAGAGCCGGCGACGACGGCCCTTCCAGCTGGAGCCGCCGATGGCACGGCACGGACCAGAAAGCGGTCAAGGCCCAGCAGACAAGGACGAGAAGGAGTCCGATGAAACGCCCATCAAGGAAAGTCAGCCAGACATGCCCGCCCAGCTGGGCGAGTAGAAGCGGCCCGACGACCCAGCCGACCCGACGAGTATAGGCCTCATGCGCCTCGGCGAAGCCTTCGGCCCGCCAGCGGGCGAAGTCGGGATAGGTGCAGAGCAGGATCAGCCAAGAGACCGCGGCCATGGCGACATCGACGCACGCCACGCCGGATTGGATTAAATGAAGGTCCATGAAGGCACCGAAGTCAGTTTTGCCCTTTGCACAACCCGGCGAGACGTTAAACCCAAGGCATGCCCCGCCTCTTCCTTAGCCTATTCCTCGGCGCCTTGCTCACGCTCGCCCCTGCCGCCGCGCAGGAGACCCCGCCTAACTTCGTCATCCTCTTCGCCGATGACCTCGGCATCAACGACCTCGGCTGCTTCGGTCGCAAGGATCAGAACACGCCCAACCTGGATAAGCTTGCCGCCGAAGGCGCCCGCTTCACCCAAGCCTACGCCGCGGCTTCCGTCTGCTCGCCGTCCCGCGCGGCCCTCATGACTGGCCAGAGCCCGGCCCGCCTGAAAATCACCACATTCCTCACCGGTCGCAGCGACCGCGCCTCGCACCGCGTGCTGGCCGCACCGATCAACCTGCATCTTCCGGAAGGCGTTCAGACCATCGCCCAACTCCTTAAGCCGAAAGGCTACGTATCGGCAGCCGTGGGCAAGTGGCACCTCGGCGGTAAAGGCCATCAGCCGACCGACCATGGCTTTGACGAATATTTCGCCGGCCGGGCCAATGCCGGTGCGGAATCGCCGCAGGGCGGCAAAGGCGAACTCGGCCAGGCTGACTTCGCGGTGAAGTTCATCCAGCAGAACAAAGCCAAGCCCTTCTTCCTCTACCTCGCCTTCGACAACCCGCACATCCCGCTCTTCGCGCCAGCCAAAGCCATCGAAGCCAACGCGAAGTCTTTTCACCCGACCTACGCCGCGCTCATTGAGTCGCTGGACGCCGCCGTCGGCCGCGTCATGAAGGCCCTCGAAGAGCAAGGTCTCTCGAAGAATACCTTCGTGGTCTTCGCTTCCGACAACGGCGGCGTGCACATCTCCGAACTCAAGGAAAGCCCGGCGACCTACAACGCCCCTTCCCGCGCGGGTAAGGGCTTCCTCTACGAAGGCGGACTCCGCACGCCCCTCATCATCCGTTACCCAGCCCGCCTCGCGCCCGCCGTGATCAGCGAGCCAGTCGTCCTCGGCGACCTCTGCCCGACCATCTGCGCGCTGGCCAAGGTGCCGGCGCCCGCGACGCTGGATTTCCAGGACATGTCGCCGGTGCTCTTCGAGCAGAAGCCGCTTAATCGCCCGCTTTTCTGGCACCAGCCGCACTACATGAACCAAGGTGGTAAACCCGCCGGCGTAGCCCGCGAAGGCGACTGGAAGCTGATTGAGCAATACGAAGACGGTAGCCTCGAACTATACAACCTCGCCAAGGATCCGAGCGAAACCACCGACCTCGCCGCCACCGAACCGGTCCGCGTGGCGGCCCTCCGCGGCAAGCTCGAAGCCTGGCGACGGAGCGTCGGGGCGGAGTCGATGAAGGCTAATCCGAACTTCAGCCGCACCCTCTGGGAAGAGTGCTTCGTCAAGACCGACGTCACCCAACTCAAGGCCCTACCGACCTCTGAGGCCATGCGTCCGCTGCTCGCCGATTGGCGCAAGGCGATGAACGACGCCACCACGGAAGGCGCAAACTCGCTTATCTTCCTCGAGGCACGCGACGCCAAGGTGAAGGCGACGAAGATGAAATATGAAGAGCCGCCGCAGAAGGATACCTTGGGCTTCTGGGTAAACGCCGAAGACACCGCTTCCTGGACCTTCCAGGCGCCGAAGGCCGGCACCTATCGCGTGACCGTGCTGCAGGGCTGCGGCAAGGGTAACGGGGGCTCCGTCGTCGCCCTCGACACCCCGCAAGGCTCGTGCGAATTCACCGTCGAAGAAACCGGCCACTTCCAGCGCTTCGTCCCCCGCGAGGTCGGCAAGCTCTCGCTCGTCGCCGGCGAAAACACGCTGACCGTACGCCCGGTCAAGAAGGCCAAGGCCGCTGTCATGGACCTCCGCCGCGTGATCCTCGAGCGCGTCGAGTAAGCGCTCAGAGCGTCGCGAGCAAAGCGCGTAATTCTTCCTCGGGCTCCTCGTGGCCTTGCGCCACGGCGAGCGCGAGCGCGTCCGTGAAAATCACTTTGGCCGCAGGCTGGTCGCCGACGGCCTGCAGGCTCTTGCCGAGCAGGATGCGAGGCATCATCCAGTCCGCCTTGGACGCGACGGCGAGACGGAGATGCTCGATCGCACCGGCCGCGTCGCCTTCTGTCCAGAGCGCCTGTCCAAGGGAGAAGCGGAAGAGCGGGTTCGCGGGGTCGGAGGCGACGTGCCGACGAAAGATTTCGGAGCGCGACATACTCAAACTTTCGACTTCGCCGATGACTGGCGGAAGATGACCATCGAGAGACCCGGCAGGCGGACCTCGATGGAATAAGGACGGCCTTGGCAGGGAATGCTCTCGGCTTCGACGCCGCCGAGATTGCCGAGGCCGTGGCCGGCGTAGTGCTTAGAGTCCGTATTCAGGGCCTCTTCCCAGCGTCCCGGGAAAGGCACGCCGAGGCGATAGGTCCGCTCGACCGGCGTGAAGTTGCCCGCGACCGTCCAGGCGCAATCGCGTCCTCGTCGCTCGAAGGCCAGCACGCTCTGCGCACCGTCGTCGGCGACGAGCCAGTTGAAACTTTCCGGGCGCAGCTCGTTCTCGGAGAGCGCGGTATCAGCGACATAGAGTTTATTCAGGTCGGTGACGAGACGCTGGACGCCGAGATGAATGGGGTAATCAAGTAGGTGCCAGTCGAGCGAGGCGTCGTACTTCCATTCGGCGAACTGGCCGAACTCGCAGCCCATGAAGAGGGTCTTCTTGCCCGGCCAGGACCACTGTAAGGCCAGCAGACAACGGAGATTCGCGGCCTTCGTGGCGTCGTCGCCGCCACCCATCTTGCCGATGAGGGAGCCCTTGCCGTGCACGACCTCGTCATGTGAGAACGATTGCACGAAGGCCTCAGTCCACTGGTAAAGCATACCGAATGTGAGCTTATCGTGGTTAAACTTACGGAAGAGCGGATCTTGGCGGAAGTAATCGAGCGTGTCGTGCATCCAACCCATGTTCCACTTGAAGTCGAAGCCCAGGCCGCCTTCGGGGACGGACTTCGTCACGCCCGGGAAGGACGTGGATTCCTCGGCAATCATCGCGACGCCGGGCTGGTAGAGGTGCACCAGCGAGTTCACCTGCTTAAGGAATTCAATCGCCTCGATGTTCTCGCGGCCGCCGTAGCGATTCGGCACCCATTCCCCAGCCTTGCGGGAGTAGTCGAGGTAGAGCATCGAAGCCACCGCATCGACGCGCAGGCCATCAACGTGGAAACGCTCGAGCCAGGAAAGCGCGGAACAGACCAGGAAGCCGCGTACCTCGTGTCGACCGTAATTAAAGATTAGCGTGCCCCAGTCCTGGTGTTCGCCCAGGCGCGGATCGGCATGTTCGTAAAGATGCGTTCCGTCAAAGCGGGCCAGCGCGAAGAAGTCGCGCGGGAAGTGGGCCGGGACCCAATCGACAATCACGCCGATGTTCGCCCGATGGAGCGCGTCGACCATCGTCATGAAGTCGAGCGGCGAGCCGAAGCGATGCGTCGGTGCGTAGAAGCCCGTGACCTGATAGCCCCAGGAGCCGTCGAACGGATGCTCGGACGGCGGCATCAGTTCCACGTGCGTGAAGCCCATCTTCACGCAATAGGCGGCAAGCTGTTCGCCGAGTTCGCGGTAACCGAGCACGCGGCCGCCTTCTTCGGGGACGCGGCGCCAAGAGGCCAGATGCACCTCGTAAACCGACATTGGGCAGGAGCGCAGGTCGCGACTGCGACGGGCTTCCATCCAGGCCGCGTCGTTCCAGACGAACTTCGAGAGATCGCAGACGATGGCGGCGTGGTTCGGCGACGGCTCGAAGTGCAGGCCGTAGGGATCGGTCTTCAGGAACGGTGTGGAGTCGTGCGGTCCGACAATCTCGTACTTGTAGCGGGCGCCGGCATGGACGCCCGGAATGAAGAGTTCCCAGATGCCGGAAGCGCCCAGGTTGCGCATCGGGTGGGCGTGGCCGTTCCAGAGGTTATGGTCGCCGACGACCGAGACGCGGCGGGCGGAGGGAGCCCAGACGGCGAACGAGACACCCAGCACCCCATCGAGCGTGCGCACATGGGAGCCGAGCTTATAGTGGGCGCGATGATCGTCGCCCTTACCCAGCAGGAAGAGGTCGTCCTCCGAGATCGTCGGCAGGAAGCGATAAGGGTCGTCGACGATGCGGCTCACGCCGTCGGGGTACGTCACGCGGAAGCGATAGCGGAAGAGCGCGACACCAGCCAGCTCCACCTCGAAGACGCCGCTGGCATGCAGCTGCTTCATCGGGACGGGCTTGGTCGGACCGTCCGGGACCAATTCACAGGCGCTCGCCCAAGGGAAGAGCGAACGGGCGACTAGACCGCCTCCGACCAGCGGATGGAGACCCAGGAAGCGGTGCGGAGAGGTCTCCTTGGCGTCCACCAGGGCGGTCAACTCTGCTGGGCTGAGGCGCATCCCTAAACACTCTTCGCAGGGCAGTAGGTCGGCAAGCGCTCATTGCCCGAAAATACTTGAGGGAAACCCCGGAGCGACAACGCTCACTGGATGCCTGGCCGTCGTTTCTGGATCCTTGCCGCAAGCCTCTCCCTGACCGTGGCGGCCATGTCGGCCGAACCCGCCCAGACTGTCGCCAAGCTCGCCGAGGTAATGCCCAACATCGTCGCCGACAGCTTCGCCCCGGAAGAAGGCGGCAAGGTCGTCGTCGCCACGAACGCCCACCTTGAAAGCAAGGACGCGACCATCGACGCCAAGAAAATCCGGTTCGACTACCGCTCCGGCATCATCGTCGCCGAAGGCAACGTCGTGTATGCCACCAAGAACCTACGTATCATCGGAGACCGGATTGAAGCCGATCCGCGCAATGACACTATCGTCGCGACCAACGTCCGTTTCGGCCGGGCGCCCCTCTACTTCACCGCGGACACGCTGAAAATCGTCAAGGGCGACAGGACTATGCGCGGATTACGCATGTGGAATAGCGAACCCGAGCAACTCGGGATGCACCTGAAGATTGCCGAGGCGACGTATACGGAAGCCGATGACCGCCTCAGGATTCGCAGCGTCACGCCGCACGTGGCCGGCATCCCGTTCTTCAATCTCCCCTATTACGCGCAGGACGGCTATCGCGACATCCCTTACGACCTTTACCTGAACACTGGTAGCGAAGACCACCAGGGACGCTACCTGCGCTCCACATTCCTGATGCGTCAGTCCCCTTCGCTCTGGGTCGGCGGCCTACTCGATATCTACGGCAAGTCCGGCATCCTCGTCGGTCCAGCCTTCCGCTACGACAATTCAAAGCAGCCTGAGGGCGGCATCGTCTGGAAGGGTAAGTTCGAGAGCGGGTACATCAGCGACCGCGGTGATCTGCTTACCGATGCCTACGGCCGCACCCCAGACCGCCAGCGCGCCTTCCTATTCGGCGAAGTCAATGGCCGCACGGTCGACGGCGTCGAGTTCGCCGGCAATATCTTCGGCCAGTCAGACCCTGGGTTCATGCGTGACTTCCGCCCGAACCTCATCCGCGAAACCGGCAACCCGCAGGCGAACTTCGAAGTCTCCGCGCCCTACGCCGGAGGCTATCTCTCGGCCTCGCTCACGGCCAAGGCGGACAACTATCAGGACATCGTCCAGAAGCTCCCGGAGTTACGCTTTGACCTTCCGCAGCAGTCGATTGAAGGCAGCGATTGGAATCGTCGTAGCTTCGTGAGCCTCGGTTACTTCTCCGAACGCCCGTCGGCCGACCTGCCCCTCGCCAACTTCCAGACGGCCACGCTCGCGAGCGGCGCCTGGTCGACCGCCCGACTCGACACCTATTTCGGCGTCAACCGCACCTTCGTCCTCAACGATTGGCTGACCTTCAAGCCCGTGGCCGGTGTCCGTGCCACAGGTTGGTCTCAAGGCATCAACGGCAACAGCACCACCGCCAAAGTCATCGCGCAGACCGGTTTCGACCTAGAAGGCCTCGTGACTGGCTCCTGGGATCTTGTGGCGAATAAGTGGGGCATCAACGGGATGCGCCACAGCGTCCGGCCCATCCTACAATACCGCATCATGCCCGGCGCTGACCGCGAGATTGGCACCGTGCCCATGACGCAGCGTACGGTTTCTGCTTCGGCCCTGGAAGAAGTCGACCTCGCCGACCGCCTCGACCCTGCCTCCACGACTGACCGCCAGGTCGTCCGTTTCGGCCTGCGTAACACCCTTGAGACCCGCGATGCCAAGTTTGGCACGCGTGAACTCGCACGGGCGGACCTCTTCGCCGATTGGCGCGAAGGCCCGACGGCCGCTGATACCGGACGCAGCGACCTCCAGTGCGCGATCAGCCTGACGCCCGCCCCATGGGTCACCCTGAGCTCGGGCCTGCGCCTGCCTAACGGTGGCGGCGCCCCGCTCGAATCCATCCAGAGCATCGCCTTCAACTCTGGCGACTTCTGGCGGACCTCCGTCAGCTGGGTCGAACTCCGTGAGATCACCCAAGCCCGCCAGCTTATCTGGGAAGGCCGCGTCACCCTGAATTCGGTCTACTCGCTCGTCGCCACACTCAACTACGACGCCTTAGCCGGCCAGACTACTTACGAAAGTATCGGTATTATCCAGCGCATCGCGAACTCCTGGGAGCTCGAATACGGCGTCATGCAGCGACTCGACCCGATTAACAACGGTAAGAGCTCATTGGGCTTCCAACTGCGGGCTAGATTATTCAAGTTCTGAGCGTGACGGATAACACTCCAGACTCCCCTTCGGTCCCCGAGGACGGCATTTTACCGCCGGCCGACCTGCCGATTCGCCTCGACGTCTTCGAAGGCCCGCTGGACCTGCTCCTGTTCCTGATCCGCAAAAACGAGATCGATATCTACGACATCCCGATCGAGAAGGTCACGCAGCAGTATCTCGAAATCCTGCGCACACAGGAGAAGGATAATCTCGAGCTGGCGGGTGACTTTTTCGTCATGGCCGCGACGCTCATGTACATCAAGAGCCGCATGCTTCTCCCGGTCGAAAGCCGCCCGGAAGAGGAAGTCGCCGCCGCAGACGAAGGGCACGACCCCCGCTGGGCGCTCGTCCAGCAGCTCATTCAGTACAAGCGCGTCAAAGAGACCGCCGCTATCATCCGCGGACTCGTCGACGACCGTCAGGGCCTGCTTGGCCGCTATGTCGTCCAGCCTCAAGGCGAAGACGTCGTCGCGCGACCCGTCGCCCCGGCGGACCGCATCGAACTCTGGAACACTTTCAACCTCGTCCTGCGCCGCCTGGCTGAACGCATCCAGCCGGGCAACATCACGACCGAGACCGTCACGGTCTCCGACCGGATGGAGACGATCCTGGCCCGCCTCGAGACCGATGCCACGTTCGCCTTCACCAGCTTACTGCCCGAACGTCCGACCATCGGCTTCCTCGTGGCCACCTTCCTCGCGTGCCTCGAGTTGGCGCGCCTCGGAAAGCTTAATTTGGAGCAGGATGCCGCTTTCGCGGAGATCAACTGCTCCAAAGCCGAAACTGCCGCCGTGCCCAACGCCGGCGAAGCCCTCGAAGGTAAGTCGGAATTCGACGAGCCAGCCGGCGAGGCCAACTGAGCCACGGGCTTGAATTCACGGCCAGTCCGGCCAGACTTTACCCATGGCTCGCGCCAAGCGTCCCTCCAATCATCTGCTAGGCATCGGTCTTGATGCCCAGGATAAGCATAAGCGCATCACCCGGGGCGAAGGCTTCAATCTCGTGGGCGGCTCACAAGATACGCACGAGCGGATGACCGAGACCGTGATAAAGACCTCCGAAGACCTCAGCCGTAAGGGCCGGACCATCGCCGAAGCCCACCCGGAGGAGTTGGCTGACCTGCTCCGCAAGCACGACCGTGGCACCTGAGCCAAAAAGGAGCCACAGACGGGTTGACTCACCTCTGACGCAGGATTTGACTGACTCTCCCCAAAAATGAGCAACGAGCTGCCCCCTCCCCCGCCTCCTCCTCCTGCTGACGGTGACAACTCCGCTGCACAGGCCCCTAAGCTTAAACTCTCCAAGCCGACTGGCTTTGTTCCTCCGCCTCCTCCCGCCGCCGACGCCGGTGCCGCGATTCCTCCGCCGCCCGCCGCCATCCCGGCTCCGTCGGCGATTCCCGCTCCCGCTGCGGCTCCTCGTCCAGCCGCTGCTCCGGCCTCCAATCGCAACGTCGGTAATGTCGCCGCTGCGTTTGACGTCCTCGCCCTGGCGGCTTCGCTAGTGGGTGTGGTGTTCCTCGCGCTGGAACTCTTCGTCAAATCCAAAGGTTAAGTCTCTTTCATGGCCTCCGATCTCATCCTCAATCTCGATAACAGCAACTTCGACGCCACCATCAAGGCGTCGGCCGTCCCCGTTCTGGTGGACTTCTGGGCCACCTGGTGTGGTCCGTGCAAGCAGATCGGCCCCGTGCTCGATCAGCTCGCCACCGAGATGAACGGAGCCGTCCAGATCGTGAAGGTCGACGTGGACACCAATCAGGCCCTAGCCCAGCAGCTGGGCGTGAACTCCATTCCGGCCCTATTCCTTTACAAGAACGGCGTGGTCGTGGACAAGATGGTCGGTGCTCGCCCAAAGGGTGACATCGCCGCCTTCATCAAGAAGCACTCCTGAGACGGGGCGAAAGCCCAATAAGAAAGGCCCGGGATGACTCCCGGGCCTTTTTGTTGCCGACGTCAGCGAGACCTTACTTGGCCTCGAGCGGATGCTCCTTCAGGAGGTCGGCAGGGTTATACTGGGCACGATTGCCAATGGCCTTACGGACTTCGGCGACCTTGGTGTCCATGACCGGCTCGGCGACGTTGCCCCAAGCCTGACGGACATAAGTAGCGATGTGGGCAATCTGGCCGTCTTTCAGGCCAGCGCCAATGTTCGGCATGTTGCCGTTGTACTTCACGCCGTTGACTTCGATCTCACCGGCGAGACCAGCAAGGATGGCCTTAATGAGACGGTCTTCCGAACCCGTGACCCAGACTGACTTGACCAGCGGAGGGAAGGCGCCGGGGACGCCGAGACCAGTCGCCTGGTGGCAGGCGGCGCAGTTGGCGAGGAAGAGCGTCGCTCCCTTGGCCGCGTCGGGCTCGAAAGCCACCGGGCCGCCAGCGAGGGAGGCCTTGGGGGCGTTAAGGTCGAAGGCGCTCGGAGCAAAGTTACCTGAGTTCTGGGTAAGGTAGAGACCGGCCCAGAAGCCGAATCCGCAGAACAGGAAGACGATGAAGATCGGCGTCAGGGAAAAACCCTCGGCCGGCTCGTCCTTGTCGCGGGACAGTTGGGAATGAACCTCCACGAGGCGTCCGTCGGAAGGTCCTTCGGAGCCGGCGCCAGAGGGTCCCCGGCGAGGGCGGTTGTTATCAGGATGACGGTTACGGTCGTTCATGGGTTCACTGCTTCAGTTTGGCTTCCGGCGAGGAGTAATCCTGACGGAGGGATTTAAGGTAGGCCACCAGAGCGACGGCGCGCTCCGAGGGGACGATGCTCTTACCGTCGGCGGAGCGACCGTAGAGATACGAGTAGTAAGGGTGCCAGGCGGCGCCGCTGGAGGCGGGATCGCGGAGGAGGGTGTCGATGTCAATCTTGCTGGCGCGGGCGCCGTAGTTGGCGAGGTCCGGACCGATGCGGCGTTCGCCGAGGAGGACCGGCTTCTGCTGGACGTAGTCGCGGGCCACAGAGGTGCGGACGCCATAACCGCGGGCGATGTCGCTCCCCTGCCCGGCCGGACGGACCTGTTGGGTGTGACAGCTCACGCAACCAAGAGAGACATAGACCGCGCGTCCCTGGATGGCTAAGCCGGGTTCACGGGACGGGAAGAGCGGGCCACCTTCTTCGGCGGGGGCGGGACCCAGCGAGCCAAGCTGAACCTGGCTACTGATGACCAGTGCACCGAAGGGACAAGCAACGGCGAAGAAGATGCCGGCCAAGAGAGAGTTGAGATTCTTCATGGGGTGTCCGGATTAGTCGTGACGGCCAGCGGAAGCCGGCGCGGAAGATTTGAGGATCATGCCGAAAGCATTGAGGGCGAAAGCGAGGTGGCCGACGAGCAGGAGCACCGCGGAGACGCTGAGCACATAGTTCCAGGTAGCACCGGCCTTGGCGGCCTGCTGGAAGGAAACCGACGCGTCCGCGAGTTGTTTGCCGTTTTCCCAACCGCCGACGAGCAAGGCGACGATTGAAGCGACGGCGCCGAGGGCAGTGGACCAGAAGTGCACGTGGACGAGCTTGGCGGAGGGCCAGAGCGAACCGGTGAGACGGGGCAGAACGTAGTAGGCGGCGCCAAAGAGGACCATCGTCGCGAAAGCGTAGGTCAGGAACTGCTCCTGGCCGGCGGCAAAGGACGTGAAGCGGGTCACCGCATTGTAACTGCGGAAACTGAAGACCGCGTTGAGGACGCCGAAGAGCGTAAAAGCGACGGCGCCAAAGGTCACGAAGCGCAGCGTGGTGTCATTCCACGCCCGGGACCAGCCGCCTTCGGAGGAAAGCGTGCCGTGAAAGTTGATAGCGGTGATGATCACCGGAATGATCATCATCGCGCCGGCGACGACGCCGACAGACTGAAGCCAAAGCGGCACCGGGGCACCGATGAGGGCGGCCGGACCAGTCCAACCCGCAAAGAGGATGAACGACCAGAAGGCCACCGGGGCGAGATAGTAACCGCTGATAGTGCGGCCAAGCACCTTCGGTAGGAAGTAATAGACGGCGGCGAGGGCGGAGGCGCCGAACCAGAGGTGCAGAAGGTTCGAGACGAACCAGCTATGGGCGATGGCTTGGACAACGCCCGACGCCGGCTGCCAGAGGATGAGCAGCTGGGCCAGGAGGTAGGTCAGCGGGAAGGCGAACGAAGCACCGACCACAAACCACTGCGAGGCGAAGGTGTGGCCCGTAGGGCGACGTGCGAAGGCGACAATCGGCCAGAAGCCAGCGAGCAGGAAGGCGACGGCAAGTACCGGGCCGACTTCGCGAGGGAATTCCAAGAGCGCAAAACCCGTCTGATTGCCGGCGAAGATCTGGACCACGCCGTAAGTGAGGGCGAGATTCCAAAACACGCCACCAAGGGTAGCGAGCCAGCCATTACGGAGCTCAAAGCGACCGAGCTGCGAGAGCAGCCAGAGATTAAGAGCGAAGAAGGCGTTAAAGCCCCAGCCGTAGACAAAGAGGTTGTGCTGAGCAGCGGCGACGCGGCCGTAGGTCAGGATTTCGCAGTCCCGGAAAGGTCCGCCGGCAAGTGAGCCCTGCTGCAAGGCGGCGATCACGCCGAGGACCGAAGCCGCCAGCAGCCAGATCACCGAAGAGATGAAGAAGAGAAGGAACGGACCACGGAGCTGGACCTCGGTCCGCGTGAGACGCGAGTCGCCTTCGGGGGGACGGCCCTGCGGGCGGCCGGAACGATTTTCCTGAGTCATCGGTAAAGGAAGCGGGGGTTATTTGAGGCCGAGTTCGGCAGTGGTCCAAGGAGCCGTGCGACCAGCGGTGGCGGCGCGGACGGCCTTCACCTGATCGGCGGAGACCGGGTTGCCCTGGTTGCCGAAGCTCTGGCGGACGTAGGTCAGGACGTCGGCGATTTCGGCATCACTGATGCCAGGCACGGGGGGCATCATGCTATTGTAGGTGGTGCCACCGACGGTGATGGGACCCATCAGGCCCTGGAGGATGAACTTGATCGGCAGTTCAGGATTACCGACGACGATCGGCGCGTTGGCGATCGGAGGGAACACGGGCGGCAGGCCCATGCCCGTCGGCTGGTGGCAGGCAATGCAAGTGCGCGCGTAAACGGCGGCGCCACGCTTCATCTGGTCGTCGGAAGCCTTCACGAAGGCTTCGGCGGCGGCTGCGGGGGGAGCGACGGGAGCGGCGGGGGCGGCGGCGGCCTGGATCTTCGCGATCACCTTGTTGTCAGCGGCGATGAGGGCGGTGGCGTCCTTGACCGGGATACGATAAGTTCCATCGGCATTGCGGGCCGGCTCGGTGAGGAGGGCCTGCGCCTTCTTGGCGATGTCGGCGCGGAGGTCCTTCTGGGCCATGCGACGATCGGCTTCTTCGTTCGGGGCTT
The DNA here is from genome assembly GCA_044232865.1 of Opitutales bacterium. GTDB lineage: Bacteria > Verrucomicrobiota > Verrucomicrobiia > Opitutales > UBA953 > UBA953. The sequence goes on from JBIILC010000023.1 coordinate 22,543, forward strand.
GGCGGACAGCGAGGTACGCGTAGGCGGTCACGATCAAGGCGGCGGCGATAAAGCACACAAGGCGCAGCCACGAGGCGATCTGGCCGGGAAGCAGCGGGCGATTCCCGGAGGAAGGTTGTTCACTCATGATAGTTGATGGACTCGAGGATACGGGGATCGTGGACGGGGATGGTCTCGTGCTTGGCGGCGCCGCGCAGGAAAATTGCGAAGACGATACCACCGAAGCCGATGATGGCGGCCAGATCGAGGAAGAGAGAGGGAGTGAGGAACGGTGTGACGACGAAACCTTCCGGGGTCGACTTGTCGTAAACCTGGCGAGGGATCGCGTTGAACCAGAGGTCAACGAGGCCGCCGACGAGGATGATCCAGGCGACCGTCAGGAGACGTCCGGCGATGATCTTCGTGCGGTAGAACAGCAAGGAGAGGAACGGTAAAAAGAAGAAGCCGAAGATGAGGTACATCGAGACACTCCACCACTCGCTCTTGAGTCCCGTGGCGGCGTCGATTTCGCGGATGTTATACCAGAAGGTCTCTTCCGGAATATTCGCCGTGTAGATCAGGAAGTACTGCGAGAAGCTGATGTAGGCCCAGAAGACCGTGAAGGCCAGCATGAGGCAGCCCAGCACGTGGCGGTGGGCCTGGTTGAGGAGGCCGTCGAGCCAGCCGCCATTGGACAGCTTATAGGTGAGGATCACCGTGACGGCGAGGGCCAGGCGGATGGAGAGCGCGAAGAACCACACACCGTACATGGTCGAGAACCAGTGGTACGAGAGGGCCATCAGGCAGTCGAAGGCAAACATGGTGAGCGCCACGGCCGAGATCGGGATGCCCACGGCGGAGACAGCATGCAGGCGATGCGTGTGGCCAGCGGTGCGATCGGTGTCCTGGGCGAACGACCAGCGGCGGAGCAGCGTGACGAGCACACCGAACACCAAGACGTAGAGGCTGATGCGGAAGAGGAAGAACTTCTCGTTCAGGAACCAACTCTTGGCCTGCAGGATCGGATCATGGCCGACGGTATGACCGCCCGCGAGCACGTGGGCGGGGTCCGTCCAATCCCAGAGGGCGTGACGGAATTCAGGGAGGAAGGCTAACGGGACTACCCCGATGAGCAGGACGACCGGTAGCGCGACGATGAGCAGCTCCCAGTTACGACGGACGAGGGGCGCCCAGCCGGCATCAAAGACGCGGGTGATCATCGTTAGCAGCAGCATGCCGATCAGAATCGAGACCCAGAAGAGCGAGCCGACGAGGACGGAAAGAGCCTGACGGTTTTCGTGGTGGGCCACGCCGGCGAAAGCGAAGTACCAGACAACGGCCAAGGCGGCGACGCCGAGCGCCAGGAATTTCTTCCAATGGGCAGTCAGGGCGTGAGGCGAAGAGGAGCTCATGGTCGAATTACTTGATTTGGGCCTTCACGGCGGCGGGGACGAGTTCGGGCGGGCAGTTCTGCGAGAGCTGCAAGGCACGCACATAGGCCACGACGGCCCAGCGCTCCTCAGGGGAAAGCTTGTCGCCGTATCCCATCATGGTGTTCTTGCCGTTGGTGACGACGTCGTAGAGCTGGCCGTTCGGATAGCCACGGATGATCGGGGTCTGGAGGCTGGCGATCGTGACGATGGCGACATCGCCTTCGATGGCGGAGCGTACTTTCATGATACCATTGCCGTCGCCGGCGTCGCCGTGACAGACGGCGCAGTAGATCTGATACTTGCCGCGGCCGACGTTCAAGGTGTCCTGGCTGACCTTGTAGTCGTTGAGCTGTCCTTTCGAGAAGGAGAGAGACTTCTCCGGGAAGCCGGGCAGGAAGGCGCCCTTAGCGTCCTTGCCGGTGACGAAGACCGGATTCATGGATTCGGCGCGGCGGAAGCCGTCCGAGAAAACCTTGGTCGGCTCGAGGCCAGTACCACGGGCGACGGTGCCGGCGACGGGCGGACGCGCGTCGCGGCCATCGGCGAAGAGAGCGTTCTCTCCCTGAGCCTTGTACTTGTTCTGGTAGTCCATGTCGTCGAAGACATAAACGGGCGTGTCCTTGGACGTCTTGCCCTGGAAGCCGAGGAAGCTGATCGTGGCGACGACAGCGATGGCGAGGAATGCGAGATAGCGGCTCATGGGTACGGATTAGTCGCGGATGACGATGATCTCCTGGCCGCCGAGCGACTGGAGGAAGTTGCGCGACTCATCGAGATGGAACTGCGGGTCACGG
>JBIILC010000024.1:0-24133 GCA_044232865.1 Opitutales bacterium
CGTCTGCGTGGTCTTGAGGTCGCCGACGAAGCTATCGCGCTTGGCGGGGTTGAGGAGGTCGCTGCACACGGTCGTGACGAGCGAGGCGTCGCCGACGTGCACCATCGGTCCGTCGTAATGCTGGGCGAGCTTGATGGCGGTATGCTCCTTAGAGGTCGTGGCGCCGCCGATGAGCAGGGGGGTGTGGATGCCCGCGCGTTTCAATTCCTGGGCGACGGTGATCATCTCGTCGAGCGAGGGCGTGATCAGGCCGGACAGGCCGATGAAGTCGGGCTTCAGGCGCTGGGCCTCGGCGACGATCTTCTCGGTGGGCGTCATGACGCCAAGGTCGGTGACGGCGTAGTTGTTGCAGGCGAGCACGACGCCGACGATGTTCTTGCCGATGTCGTGGACGTCGCCCTTGACCGTCGCGATGAGGAAGGTGCCCTGGGTGGAGCCACCGACCTTTTCGGCGGCCATAAACGGTTCGAGGTGCGCGACCGCGGTTTTCATGACCTTGGCCGACTTCACCACCTGGGGGAGGAACATCTTACCCTCGCCGAAGAGTTTGCCGACGACGCGCATACCGTCCATCAGCGGGCCTTCGATGACGAGCAGCGGCTTGCCCAGCTTAACGCGGGCTTCCTCGGTGTCGGCGACGGCATGGTCGTCGATGCCCTTGACCAGGGCGTGTTCGAGGCGGGCTTCGACGCCGAGCTTGCGCCACTCGTTCTTCTTGGAGGTGTCGGCGCCTTCGGTCTTCATCGCGGCGAAACGCGGCGCGGCTTCGAGCAAGCGGTCGGTGGCGTCCTCGCGGCGGCAGAGGACGAGGTCCTCGACGAGGTCGCGGAGTTCTGGGTCGATCTCGCTGTAGACCTCGAGCATGCCCGCGTTGACGATCGCCATATCGAGCCCGGCCTTCACTGCGTGGTACAGGAAGACGGAGTGGATAGCCTCGCGGACCTTGTTGTTGCCCTGGAAAGAGAAGGAGACGTTGGACAGTCCGCCCGAGGTGCGGACGCCGGGGCAGCGGCGCTTGATTTCCGTGACGGCTTCGATGAAGTCCACCGCGTAGCGGTCATGCTCCTTCATCCCGGTGCCGATGGTCAGGATGTTCGGGTCGAAGATGATGTCCTGCGGGTCGACGCCGACCTGCTCGGTCAGGATACCGAAGGCGCGGACGCAGATGCGGATCTTGTCGGCGAGCGTCGCGGCCTGGCCCTTCTCGTCGAAGGCCATGACGATCATCGCGGCGCCGTAGCGGCGGCAGAGGCGGGCGCGCTGAACGAAGCTCTCCTCGCCGTCCTTGAGCGAGATCGAGTTCACGATAGCCTTGCCCTGCACGCAGCGCAGGCCGGCCTCGATGATGTCGAACTTCGACGAATCGATCATGAACGGGACCTTGGTGATGTCCGGTTCGGTCGCCGCCATGTTCAGGAACCTCGTCATCGCCGCGACGCCATCGAGCATGCCTTCATCAAAGTTGATATCGATGACCGTGGCGCCGGCTTCGACCTGCTGCTTGGCGACGCGCAGGGCGGCCTTGTAGTCGCCCTTCTCGATATGGCCCTTGAAGATCTTGGAGCCGGCGACGTTGGTACGCTCGCCGACGTTCACGAAGGTGCCGGGGCCGCCGACGATGTTCAGGGACTCGAGGCCGGAGAGCTTGAGCGCGGGCGGGACGGCACCAGGGACGCGCGCCGGATACTTCTCGGTGCGGCGACGGATGGCGGCGATATGTGCGGGCGTGGTGCCGCAGCAGCCGCCGACGATATTGACCAGGCCGTCGCGGGCGAAGGTCTCAAGGATGGCGGCAGTGTCTTCTGGGCCTTCGGGAAAGCCCGTCGGGGAAAGCGGATTGGGCAGGCCGGCGTTCGGATAGCACGAGACGAAGATGTCGGCCTTACGCGCGAGCTCGGCGATGTGCGGGCGCATCTGTTCGCCACCGAGGGCGCAGTTCATGCCGATGCTGATCGGTTGGGCGTGGCGGACGGAGTTCCAGAACGACTCGGTCGTCTGACCGGTGAGCGTGCGGCCAGACTGGTCGGTGATTGTGCCGGAAATCATCACCGGAATCCGGAAGCCGCGGGCCTCGAAGGCTTCGTCGATCGCGAAGAGGGCGGCCTTCAGAACGAGCGTGTCGAAGACCGTCTCGCAGAGGAGGAGGTCCGCGCCGGCGTCGATCAAGGCGTCGACCTGTTCGCGGTAGGAGTCGCGTACCTGGACAAACGTCACGTCGCGCTTGGCGGAATCGTTGACGTCGCGGGACATCGACAGCGTCTTATTCGTCGGCCCAATGGCACCGGCGACGAAGGCGTCTTTGCCGGGGTTGGCGGCCTTAAAGGCGTCGACCGCTTCGCGGGCGACCTTGACCGCTTCCGTGTTCAACTCGCGGACGAGGTGCGTCATCGCGTAGTCTTCCATCGCGATGGACGTGCCGTTAAAGGTGTTCGTCTCGAGAATGTCCGCGCCGGCATCGAGGTAGGCGCGGTGGATGTCGCGGATGACGGCCGGCTTCGTGATGACGAGCAGGTCGTTGTTGCCCTTGAGCTGGCCCGGATGGTCCTTGAAACGGTCGCCGCGGTAGTCTGCTTCCTGCAGTTTGAGCTGTTGGATCATGGTGCCCATCGCGCCGTCGAGGTAGACGATGCGTTGGCGCAGGAGGGCCTCAAGGCGCTCGCCGGCCGGGTTGAGTGGGAGTCTCTGACGGGACATCGCCTTTACCGTGCGGGTTGCCGTCCACGGGTCAAGGCACGGGGCGTGCCTATTGTGTCATCCCCGGTAGGTCGGGCTTCTTGCAGCGCAGGAGGTCCTGGCTGCGGTAGAGCACGATTCGCTTCCCCTCGAATTTCTCGTCGTTCCAGAGGAGGGGGCGCAGCTCGAAGCTGAACACCGGGTTCAAAAAGGAAAGCTCCGCCTCGACCGCGGGGTCGCCACCCTGCCAGTAGAGGATGCCGTTAGGCAGGGAATGCTTGGCACCCTTGCACAGGAGCTGGCGGGTGTTGTGGACGAACGTGCGGAGGTCGGCCACGGCGCGGCCGGTGACGAAGTCGTGCTCGTGGTTCATCGTCTCGGCGCGGGCGTTCTTGACGTCGACGTTCTTGAGGCCGAGGCGCTCGGCGATATCCGTGACGACCGTGATCTTCTTGCCGACGGAGTCGACGAGGGTGAAGCGGGCCTTGGGGTAGAGGACGGCGAGGATGAGGCCGGGGAAGCCGCCGCCGGTACCGACGTCCATGACGCGACAGCCGTCCATGAGTTTGAGGAACTTCACCGCGGCGATGCACGGGGCGTAGTGGTGGCGCTCAAGGTTCTCGATGTCCTTGCGCGAGACCAGGTTGATCTTCTCGTTCCACTCGCGGTGGAGCGCGGCCATGGCGGTCAGCTGCTCCCACTGGGCGGGCGTGACTTCCGGAAAGAGAGGAACAAGGGACTGCATGCGAGGGCGCCAGCGTGTCCCGCGGCCGTCCTGAGGCAAGGACGCCTTTGGCTGGCGCACTTTGCTGTTTCCTTCGGTCGGGACTTGGCCAAACCTTGCCATCCTATGTTCCACCACATCGTCTTCTTCTACCTGAAAAAGGACATCACCGCCGCCCAGCGCGCGGAATTTGAGACCAAGCTCCGCGGCCTGCTCGCCATCAAGTCCATCCACAGCGGTTACGTCGGTATCCCGAGCACCCACGCCGTCCGCCCGATCATCGACACCTCCTACGACTTCGCCGAGTTCTTCGTCTTCAAGAACCACGCCGACCATGACGCCTACCAGATCGACCCGATCCACCAGGCCTTCATCGCCGACTGCAAGGCCTACTGGGATTCCGTCAAGATCTACGACTTCGAATAAGCCTTACGGTTTATCGACGGATCAGGCGCCGCACCCCGGCGCCTTTTTTGTGCCTCCAGGTAGGGTCGGGACCGCGTCACGACATAGCTGTATCGAGGTAGGGGCAGCACCGCGTGCTGCCCTAGTTGCCTTCATGCAAGGTGACGGGTGACGGCCATCGGGGCATCAGCCATTCGGGAGCTGGCATTTCAGCCATCGGCAATCGGCTTCAGGCTTCGGCGGCTGGCTTCTGAGTTCCCGGCTAGGTTGGGTTCGACAGGGGTCGGCGCGGGCTTTGTATCGACGTCATGAAACGACTGCTTTCAGCTCTGCTCCTGGCCGGCTTTTCCGCGATGCTCTCGGCGCAGGCGCCGCTTTGGGATCTGGCGAAGGACAAGATTCCTGAGGCCCTTAACCATGGCGCGGTCCGCGACGCTGATGGCAGCGTGACGGTCGGCGGCGAAAACTACTTCGGTATTCCCCCCGCGGCTTTCCCTGACCAGCAGAACTTCACCGTCCAGGTGACGGTCACCTTCCCCGAACTCACCGAAGGCACGACGATGCATGTGCTGCTCAAGCAGAAGAAGGATGGCGAGGACACGGGCCTCGGGCTCACGTTCCTTAATTTTCCGACCATCCAGGCCCACCGCCCGATCATCAATGGCATGCACATCGGCGACAAACGCCTCAAGCTCCTGCCGAACACGCCTTATGCCTTCACGCTCGCGGTCCGGAAGGGTAGCCCGACGTATTACCTGAACGAAGCTCCGACCGGCCAGTATTTCGTGCTGTTGCTGCCGAACGATGAACCGATGTGGGTGGGTAAGAAGCTCTTCCCGCGAGAAAAGCCGTTCCCCGTAGCGAAGATTACGGCGCTGAAGGTGTTCGGCTCTGACTACACTTATAAGTCCCCCAAGGAAAAAGTGACTGCGGAGCCGCGGGGCGGCATCGCCGGCAAGGGCTGGATGGTCGATGCGCCCACGATCGTCGACCTCAAGCGCCCGAAGCTGCTCTTCTATGGAGACTCGATTGCGGGCGGCTACCGCGGGCAGCTGCTGCCGATGCTTGAGGGTAAGGTCTACGCTTACCATTGGAGTGGCTTCGTCGGTGGCATCAACCCGAAGGCGGACGAGCTGATCAAGCAAGGGGCCTCCGTCGCCGACTTCGATCTGATCTTCTTCAACAATGGGCTGCACTCTCTGTCTTGGACGCCGGAAAAGGCTACGGATCAGCAGATCATCGATACCACGCGGGCCATCGTGCGTGGCTTTAAAACCGGTGCACCGAGGGCCAAACTGTTCTGGATCGCCACGACCCCTCATACCGCCCGCCGCGCCGAACCTAGCAAGCCGGTCACGGCCTTGGGGGACAAGAATCCGGTCGTCTTGCGCATCAACCGCCTCGCTGAGCAGGTCATGAAGGAAGAAGGTGTCGAGGTCATCGATATGTATACGCCGCTCGCCGCTCGTCTGGACCTGGCCGCCGGAGATGAATACCATTGGTCAGCCCCCGCCTATAAGATGATCGCGGACGCGATCGTCGCGAAGACGAACGAAGCGCTGAAGGGCAAGTAAGGGGTAGGGCGGGGCTTTCCATGCCCGTCCCCATTGTAAACCTCCCCACACTTCTGGCTTAACAATGGCCCTTGGGGGCCCTAGATAAGGGGTGTGCCGACTGCCCCCGCAGCAGCTTCGTCCGCCCAGGACGCCCTCGATGCCGCCGACCGGCGCTTCGGGTGGCACCCGTTTACCCAGATGCGGGAATATCAGGACAACCCACGCCTGCACCTAGTCCGCGGCGAGGGCAGCTGGCTGATCGACGGGGAAGGGAAGCGCTACCTCGACGGTAATGCGTCGGTCTGGACAAACGTCCATGGCCATAACGACCCCGACCTGAATCGCGCCCTGCGTGAACAGTCCGAGAAGATCGCCCACGTGACGCTACTCGGTCTGAACCATCCGATCGCGACGGAGCTCGCCGAAGATCTCGCTGGTCTGACCAACGGTGCCCTGCCGCGCTGCTTCTATACCGACAACGGCAGCAATGCCGTCGAGGTCGCCCTAAAGCTTTCGTTCCAGTATTGGCAGCTTGTCGGCCAAGATACCAAGCGCGGGGTCATCTCGATGGAAGGCGCCTACCACGGCGATACTTTCGGCACGATGGCCGTCGGCGAACGCTCCGAGTTCCACCGCCGCTTTAACCCTTGGCTCTTTGCCGCCCAGACCTTCCCGGCGCCGAATCATTCCGAATGCGCCGGTCAGGTCGGCCGCTCCGACGCCTCCGCTTCGCTCTTCGCGCTGAAAGTTATTCTCGAACGCGATGCCGCCACGACGGCCTGCCTGATCCTCGAACCCCGCGTGCAGGGGGCCGCTGGCATGGTTCAGCAGCCCGCCGGCTTCGTGAAGGCAGTGGCCGCTCTCTGCCGCCAATACCACGTGCACCTGATCCTCGACGAGGTCTTCACGGGCTTTGGACGCGTGGGTGCGCTCACGGTTTCGGAACTCGAAGGCGTCGTCCCGGATTTCCTCTGCCTCGCGAAGGGCCTCGCTGCCGGCTACCTGCCACTGGCCGCCACGCTGACCTCGGAAAATATCTACCAGGCCTTCCTGGGCGCGCTTTCCGAAGGAAAGACCTTTTTCCACGGCCATACTTTCTCCGGCAATCCGCTCGGTTGCGCCGTCGCCCGTGAATCGCTGCGTAAGCTGAAGCCGATGCTTGCCTCGGGCCAGGTTGCCGATCGCGCCGCGCTCCTCGGACGTGAGATGGAAGCCGCCTTCGCCGGTCACGCCCACGTGCGCACGCTCCGTCAGCTCGGCCTCACGGGCTCTGTGGAATTCAAGCCGGCCTCCGTCAATCGCTGGCCGACCGATACCCGTGCGGGTTACCGCGTCGCCCTAGCCGCGCGCCGCCACGGTCTCGTCATCCGTCCGCTCGGAGACTCGATCCTGTTTGTCCCGCCGATCTCCATCCAAGCCGACGAAGTGAAGCACCTCGTCCGCGCCGTCCGCCTCGCGATGGACGAAGTTCTCCCGAGCCTGAAGACTGACTAGGTCGGCACGCAGTGCCGACCCTACCTGAAACATCTTTCCTAACCGCCAACCGCTTACCGCCAACCGCTAACACCATCTATACACATGCCCAACCTCACCGAAGCCCGAGCGCTCTACGACCTGCCGCTCAACACGCTGATCTTCAAGGCTCAGCAAGTCCACCAGGCCAATCAAGATCCGGCGGGCGTGCAGCTCTGCACGTTGAAGTCGATCAAGACGGGCGCCTGCCCCGAAGACTGCGCCTATTGTCCGCAGTCGATCCACAATCAGACCGGCCTCGAGACCGAAGCCCTGATGGAGACACAGGCGATCCTCGCCGATGCCCGCAAGGCCAAGGCCGGCGGCGCGACCCGTTTCTGCATGGGTGCCGCCTGGCGCCGCGTGAACGATGGCAAGCAGTTCGACAGCGTGCTGAACACGGTCTCGGGCGTGAAGGAACTCGGCCTCGAAGTCTGCTGCACCCTCGGGATGGTCAGCGAAGCCCAAGCCTCCCGCCTCAAGCAGGCTGGTTGCGACGTGTATAACCACAACCTCGACACCTCCCGCGAGCATTACTCGAAGATCATCACGACGCGCACCTACGATGACCGTCTCCAGACGCTCTCGAACGTCCGCAAGGCCGGCCTTGAGGTCTGCTCCGGCGGTATCCTTGGCATGGGCGAGACGGTTGACGACCGCATGAAGATGCTCGTCGAGCTCGCGCAGCTCGACCCTCAGCCCGACTCCGTGCCAATCAACGCCTTGGTGGCCGTCGAAGGCACGCCCCTCGCGGGCCGCAAGTTCGTCGATACGATCGAGTTCGTCCGCACGATCGCCGTCGCCCGCATCCTTATGCCGAAGGCGATGGTCCGCCTCTCCGCTGGCCGTGCCAACATGAACGATGAGACGCAGGCTCTCTGCTACCTCGCCGGCGCCAACTCGATCTTCCTCGGCGAGAAGCTCCTCACGACGGGCAATCCCGACATCGAAGAGGACATGAACTTGATGAAGCGTCTCGGCCTGCACCCGATGCACCCGGATGAGGCCCGTCGTATCCATCGCGGCGATCTCGCCCCGGCGGACGCCAAGCCGGCCGAATGGCCGAATGTAGCGGAATTCGCCGCGGCCAACGCCTCCGAAGAATCCTGCGGCAACGGCGGTTGCGGCTGCAAATAATATGGCCCTCATCTTCGTCACCGGCAGCGATACCGGCGTGGGCAAGACCCACGTCGCCGGTCTGCTCGCGCGTCGTCTTTCCCGCGACGGTTTCACGCAGGTCATCAAGCCGGTGGAGTCGGGCGCGGGCGCCGGTCGTCCGGCTGATGCCAAGAAGGCGGCGGGGAAGTGGGCTGAAGCGCACACGCTGCTGACGCTCCCGGCTCCGATCGCCCCGCTTGCCGCGGCGAAGAAGGCTCGTAAGCCACTCGACCTCGCGCTGCTGCTGAAACTTTACCGTGCCGTCCCGCATGCGCCGTGTCGCGTCGTCGAAGGTGCTGGCGGTGTGGCCGTACCGATTGACCCTAAGGGTAAGGATTGGGCGGACTTCGCCGCGGCGATTAAGCCGACCGTAGCCATCGTGGTCGTCGAAGACCGTCTCGGTGCGATCAATCAGGCGCGTCTCGCGATTTCTTACCTACGTCGCCGTTACGACGGACCCATCGGTGTCTGGCTCAACGCGATCAAGAAGCCTTCGAAGGAAGTCGCTGCCGCGAATCGCGCCGGCCTGGCCGAGTCTTGGATTCCGCTGCTCGGCGAATCGGGTAAAGGCGAAAAGTCTGCCCGCTTCCATTTCCTGCCGCGGTGAACGAAGCCCTGCTGCAGCGTCTGCGTCAGTCCCTCGCCCAGCGCGAAGGATCGTCGCTGCGCCGTAAGCTGACCGCTCGCACTTCGGCGGACACCCGCATTAATCTCGCTGATAACGATTACCTCGGTCTATCCCGTGACCCTGTGGTCGTCGCCGCCGGCGTCGCCGCACTCCACGAATGGGGCGCGTCTTCGTCCGCCTCGCCGCTCGTCACGGGCTACACCGAGATTCACCAGAAGCTCGAGCACACCCTCGCCGCTTGGCAGGGCTATGAGCATGGCCTCGTAATGAATACCGGCTTCTCCGCCAACTCCGCCGTGCTTGGCGGCCTGCCGAAGAAGGGGGACCTCATCCTCGCCGACCGACTCGTCCACGCGAGTATGCTCGATGGCATCATGGCCTCGGGCGCCCGGCTCCGTCGTTTCGCCCATAATGACCTCGATGCGCTTGAGCTCATGTTGCACGAGGAGCCCGCCTTGGATGGCGTGATCTTCGTCGTCACGGAGAGTGTCTACTCGATGGACGGTGATAGCCCGGACCTGAAGCGTCTGGCTTCGCTGCGGAAGCGTTTTGGTTTCTGCTGGGTACTCGACGAAGCCCACGCCACGGGTTGGTATGGCACCACCGGTTCCGGCCTCCAGGAGGCGCAGGGCGCCTTGGCTGCCGCGGATATCGTGGTCGGCACGCTCGGTAAGGGGCTCGGCTCGCAGGGGGCCTATGTGCTCTCGCACGCGCCGGAAGTCCGCGACGCCCTGATTAACTTCGCCGGCGAGTTCGTGTACTCGACCTACCTCGCCCCGTCCTGCGCCGCCGCCGCCCTCGCCGCGGTCGAACGCGTGAAGGGGATGTCGGGCGAACGCGCCGAACTCCATGCGCTCTCCCATGCTTGGCGGGACGGGCTGGTCGAAGCTGGCTTTGCGGTGCCGTCGGGCGACTCGCCCATCATCCCACTGATCCTCGGCGACTCCGACGTCACCCTGAAGTACGCCACTGCTCTCCGCGCCGCTGGCTTCATGGTCTCCGCCATCCGTCCGCCCACCGTGCCCGTGCGTACTGGACGGATCCGCATCTCACTCCGCCGAGGCCTTTCGCCCGCCGCGCTGTCCTCCTTTGTCACCGCCTTGAAGGGCGTCTCCGTATGAAGATCGGCTGGATTGGCGGTTGGGGCGTCTCGCTCGAGGAGATGAAGGCCCTCGCGTTGGCCCATGCACCCGACGCCGAACACCTTATCTACCCGCCCGTCGTTGGTGCCGCCGAGAACCTTTCCGACTGCGACGCCGTCATCGCGTGGTCGCTTGGTGCCCACCTCGTAATGGAGGCCGGCGCCCGCGGAGTGAAGTTTCCGGCCAAGGTGCTGCTCTTCGCCCCGTTCACGTCGTTCTGCTCCGAGCACGGTAAGTGCGGGAAGCACTCGGAGACCCAGGTGAAGTATCTCCGCCGCTGGATCGATACCGACGCCCCGGCGGCCTTGGCCGATTTCCGCAAACGTGCCGGATTGGCTCCGCTGATCGCCGACGCCTTGCCTTACGAAAAGGAATACCTCCAAGCCGGCTTGGACCTCCTCGCCCAGCCTGCGGGTATTTCGCTGATTACTTTCGGACGTCAGGGGCTCAGTCCCGGCTGGGAAGCCTACGTCGGCGACCAAGACGCGCTCCTAGATGCTCCGGGCGTTTGCCAAGCCATCGTCGGTTGTCATATTATAGAGGGACTCGGGCATGACCTGCGCGAGTTCCTCGCCCCCTAACCTTCATGCGTTTCGAAGAACGAGCCGACAGCTACGGTGCGCACGCCGCGCCGCAGAAGCGTTTCGCCGAAGCGTTGGCCGCGTTCGCTCCATTCCGCCGTGGCGTCCGCGTCACCGAGCTCGGCGCTGGTACCGGCTTCCTGACTTCCGCGTTGCTCGCGCAAGGCGTGAACGTCGACGCCACCGATGCCTCGCCCGCGATGGTAGAACTAGGCCGCCAGGCCGTGCCCGCCGCCAACTGGTCGGTGCATAATGCTTTTGGTCCCATCGAGAAGGCAGGTGCGCTCGCTTCCACTGGTCTCTTGCACTGGGCGGCTGATCCGGCTGCGGTGCTCCGTCACTGGCATGCGGCACTGCCAGCTGGCGGACGACTCTTGCTCGGCGTCCCGTGTGATCCTTGCCTGAACGAACTGCGCGACCTCATCGGCGAAGGCCCGGTGCGTTGGCGCGACGAGCCCCAGTGGCTTGCCTTGCTCAAAGCCGCGAAGTTCGACGTCCATGCCCATGGCGTCCTCGAGTCCGAAGAGATCTACCCGAGTGCCATCGATTTCTTCCGTCATCTCCATCGCAGCGGCGTGACCGGCGATCCGCGGCTCTCGCCGAGCGAACTCAAATCGCTCCTTCGCGACTACGACCGGCTCAACGCGCGACCCGATGGCGTCGTCGCCACCTGGGCCTGGCTGTTGGTGGATGCGACGGCGCGGGGGTAGGGATGCGATGACATCGCATCCGCTTGCAGGCGCTTAGCGACGCAGGAGTTTGACGACGGTGGCGAGGGAACCCAGGAGCATCAGCGTGATAAGGCTGGCGGCAAAGGTCTTGGGGGCGCCATCAGCCACGGCTTGCCAGGTGACGACGGAGCGCCAACCGAAGACGCCGCAAAGCATCAGGGTCATCGCCAGCGCGATCCTTTTGGCAAACTCATGTCCCTTGGCTAGGAGAATTCCCCAGACCACCGAGAGGCCACCAAAGAGGGAGCCGGAAATCAGGGCGGTCTTGGCGTTGGCGGGATTGGAGAGATAGCCTGCGAGGCCGCAGAGAAAGAGGAAAACTCCAAAAGAAATAAGCCAGCGGGCGTTAGTCATGTTATGGTTGATAGAACAGCTCGGCGCACGCGCAACGTAGATTGCTATACTCAGAACGCCCGACGGAAGATTAGCTGTGGATCCTTGGGTAGGGGCGCCACTGCGTGGCGTCCGTGGACGGACAGACGTTAACTGGTCCGATTGCTTGCCCTGCTCACCGATTCTATCTCGGCGAACGGACGCGACGCAGTCGCGCCCCTACCCATAAAAAAGCCGCCCGGTGGGCGGCCTGTCCTGATCCTTGTCAACGTGTCAACTTGCCCACGTGTCCCCTCGCGAAGCGAAGCTTCGCGCTCAGAACGCCCGGCGGATGCTGAGGGCGGCGGAGACGTCCGAGGACGGGCCGATGCCGGCGGCGTGGACGGAGAAGTTCAGGAGCGTGTCGGCGGAGAGCTTGTGATCGATGTCGAAGCCAAAGCGGGCCTGGTCGGCGGTGGGTGCGATGCCGGCGGCGGGCAGCGTGCCCATCGTGGAGCTGATGGCGGTGAGGCCGTTGCCCGCGCCATCGAAGCGATGGATCCACTCGGCGGTGAAGAGCAGGGTGGTGCTCGGCGAGGCGACGTATTTCGCGGTGACGCCAAGGCGGCCTTCCTGCGCGGTGTGTTCCTGGGCGCCGAAGCTGGCCGGGAAAGAGCCACCGGTCTCGGTGTAGTCGTTGGCGGTCGTGCGGGTGGCGGTGTATGAGATGAAGGGCGTCGCGGAGACGGCGCTGATGAACTTCTGGGCCGGTCCGTCGAGACGGAGGCGGGCGCTGGAGGTCTTCAGGCCAGTGCTTCCGCGGGAAGTATCGGTGCCGCTGCCGGTCGCGTAGCCACGGGTGGTGTCGGCGTCATAGTCGCCGCGCATGAGCACGAGGGAGACGATGCTTTCCTTGTCGGCCAGACGATAGTCGGCTTCGGCGAGTAGGTAGTTGCCGGAGATGCTGGCGCTGCCGCCGAAGAGCAGGTCCTGGTTGAGCGAGGCGTGGCCTGCGGCGATGCCGAGGACGAAGTCGCCATAGGTCTGGCTCACGCCGATCTCACCCGAGGTCATGTGGCGATCGGACTGGCGGGAAGCCGTACCGAAGTCGCCGGTCGCCCAAGCCTGGCTCGGCTTGCCCATGTTGTCGTAGGACATCAACGGGCGGTGATGGGCGCCTTCGAGGGGGAGCTGGTTCAGGTTCGTCGTCATCGCGAGGATGCTGCCCGGGCCGTTGAGGGAGCGGAGCCATTCGTCGGCGTCGAGCATCGTCTGGTTGGCGTAGACGAAGGCGTGGCGGACGCTGCCGCTGGTGATGCGCGAGTAGCCTACAATCACCGTGCCATCGGCGGAAACGCCCGTAGCGTCGGATTCATCGCCCGTGCCGAGGAAGCCGAGGCCGGTCATCGCGCCGGACTGATGGACGAAGGCTTCCGATTGGCCTGAGCTATTCTGGCTCTGGCCGACAATCACCGAGCCGTCGTAGTTGATGGCGCGGGCGATCGACCAGCTGGACGAGTTGCCGAGCGTGCCGAGGGCCGTCGTGCTCCCTGCCCCGGCAAGGGTGTGCTTGAAGGCCTGCGCGTCGCTGAGTGAGGCATTCAAAAAAGCCATCCCCACGGCGACGGTGCCGTCGCCCGAGATGGCCGTCAGCTGGGTGAGTGACAGGGCGGCGTTGGCGAATGCCGGGACATTTGCGGCGGCATCGACGGTCGTCAGCGTGCTCGTGCTGATTTTATAGACGAAGCCATATGCATAATTTGGGGCCGAGCTGAGATCGCTATCGGCCACCGTGCCGACCGCTAGGTTGCCATCGGCCGAGACACCGTTGGCGAAGGAATAAACGAGCGACCAAGTGGAGAAGGGTGCGCCAACGAAGGCGCCTGCTAAACTGGTGAGGGTGGCGTTTTGGAAGTAAAAGGCCTCGTATACTCCGCTGGTGGAACCAAACCCGTTGCCGACGAACGTGCCGCCGTTAGCCGAGACACCGTTAGCGCTAGATTGCAGGAACAATGGAGTTAAAATGGAGTCCAGTTGCGTGGGGGTCGTGCTGGTCCAGAAGACCGCCTGCTCGCTTCCGAGGGAGTCGATGGAGGTGCCGACGATCAGTGAGCCAGTGGGCGACGCGGCGGTGGCCCGGGAGGCGGAGCCCCCGAGAAGGTTGTCAAGCTGCGTGTAGGCGCCGCCGACAATCTTGAAGGCCCTGGAACTCCCGCCGATGTTGGAGCGACCAACGGAGACCAGGCCGTCGGAGGACACGCCGTTGGTCCAAGTGCTATTACTCGGGTTGGCCGCCGGATGGATATCGGTCGGCGCGGCGATGGCGGCGGCAGACACCAGTGAGGCGGCGGCGATCAGGGAGAGCTTGGAGAAGGTACGCATATAAAAGGTGGAAGCGGTTAGCGGTTGGCGGTTGGGAAAGACAGGGGAGGTGCGGGACTAGTGACATTCTTTGCTGTTCCAGGAGACGGGCAAGCCGGAAGCCCCCTCGTCAGCGCTCATAAGGGTCGTAACGTGTCAGTTCCACGCCGGTCGTACCTGGGGGCGGCTGGAGCAGGTTGCTCTTTCGGTCCATGACCAGCCGCCGTTCATCCGCCACCGGATTGTAATAATAGCGGAAGGTGATTGCCCCGTAGCCGCATCGAATCGCCCCCTGAATCTTCGCGTAGTGCGCGGAGATCACCCGACCATCGGGCCCGAGCTTCGTGCGGACGCGGAGATAGTAGCCGACATAGTCGTCCTGAAAACCCGGATAGGGTAGAGTCGCGTAGGGTATATCGATGGTGGGATTATAACCCTTGGCAGGCGCGAGGGCGGGCATCTTCAACTGGCAGTAAGGCCAGAAAGCGGGCGAGCGCATGACGCCGTCGCCGGGTTGAGCGCAGCTGAGCCGGGTGATGCCACGAAAAGAGCCATACATTCCGTTGAACTCTGCTTCGGAGAAGCGGGCATGGTCCTTATCCTTTCGGAATTGCTCGACGGTCTCCTCGGGGCGCGTCCAGCCAATCTGCTCCCCTTCGACCCAGAAGCGGATATCCGACACCTGACCGCGGCCCCAGGGAGCGACGACATCCCCGATGGCGAAATCAAAGCCTACCCAGGTCTTTCTCGGCAAGGTCCCCTTCAGTGTGCGGAGGCGCACCTCCTTGTAGTAGAGAGGGATTTCGTTGGTTTCATAAGGCAGGGTGATGATGTGCGAAAGATCCGATGGCACCTTCCCCATGCCGTGGACTTCAGTCACGTCTGCGTCGAAGTAACCTTGTTTCGCTGCGCGTAGACGATCGAGGCACATCTCGTCACCGGCCTTGAATCGGAAGACGCCTTGGTCATCCGTCTTTCCTTCGAACGACCGCATGCTGGCAAAACGTGGATCGTTCATTCGACTGAATAAGGCCGAGACAGCGACGCCTTGCATCGGCCTGCTTGATTCGTCGACGACGGTTAGCGTGTAATCCCGGGCCAGCAGCGTGAGCGCGAGAAAGGGCAGGAGGTATAGGCGGATTTTCATCGGAGAGCTGCAGATTTGATCATCTGCGCGTAGAACGGTGTGACGTAAGGAAGGGCGACGTTCTTGAAGTCGCTGTGTAGCCATCGGCCAGCCAGCCGGGTGGCGCCATGGCCCTCATTCGGCCACTGCTTAGGATCGGTGCGGCCGAGGGTCTCTAGGTCGAAATTCTCGACCTGAGAGCCGTCGTCCGTCGGGGGTACTGGTGCGGCGCCAGCGGCGAAAGTTATCGCTGGAATCGCTCGAGCGAGTAGGTCGTAGCGCATGTTCGAGCAATCTAGGATTGGGGAGGGTGCAAGAAGGCGGGGGCCGCGGAGGCAACCTTCGTAGAGAGGTCGGAAGAATGGGTCCTGAGTCAGTTGGGCGGACATGATGCGTCCGGCCGTTATCGGATCCATCCGCTCGTAATATCCCCCCGTGCTCTTGGTCGGCCCGCTGGGCACGTAACGACCTCGCCATGCGGGATTAAAGCCCCAACCGCCCTGGGTTCTTTCCATGGCTACCGCTGCGATGGATCGACTCCATCCTACGCCTTTGAGCAGCTCTTGGGTTTTCCAAGCGCCATAGTCGATGGCACGGCCAGACCAGAGGGTCGCGAGGACTGAGGCTGAGACCATGCTGCTTGGGGAGTTGGTGACATCTTCTCCCAGCGAATAGAAATTCGTGGCGATACCCAGTGAGCGTACACGTGAGAAGCAATCTTCCCAGGTGATGGTCCGTCGAAAGTCGCCGGGCGCAAAAAGCTTCGCCCAATCGGTGGCGTAGAGCTTTCGTCCGTAGGGTCGCCAATATTCCTCCGTCATCTCCACGGTCTGCTGCTGTGCATTGTCCCTTCCAGCGAGTGCTTCGATCGGAAGCGCAGCGTTGAGCAGAAAGTAGTGTGCTGGGGTGAAGCCTGCCTGCACCGCTTGGCTGGCGACGATATTGCCCAGACTATGGCCGATGAGGAGCGTGCGAGAGGCGTCAAGGAAGCCCAGCGCCTTCGGCACCTCATCCCCGGTCTGAAACGCGTGGTACACTGCCTTGTGATAATCTAGCCCGGTGTCGCCGTTCCAGGTGACGCCGACGAAGCGGGCCCTGCTGCCGAGGACGTGTAGGCGTTTGAAGGTTTCGGCATGCCAGCCGCGTGCCCCGTCGGCGGGCACGTTGTACCCATGGATCAACACTGCCCATCGGCCATTGGTCTCGATGTCGGGCAGGCCAGTGGGCTCGCCAATCTGTTGCGGCCGGGCGACCTTTTTAACCGCGGCCGGACGCCCAGAGTAATCGCATGTCACGCGGGTGAGGTTCACATGCCGGTACATCGTCTCGACAGGAACGATCGCCATGGGCTGTTCGATGGTCGCGACGGTCTTATCGGACTTTCGTATCTCTAGTTGCAGGGGCTTCCGGCTGGCTTTGGCTCCCTCCATGAGGATAACGCCGTGTCCGAAGGCGGTAATGCGATCGATGAATGAAGACGGAATCTCGATACGGCCATCGGTGTCAGGCTCGAGGATTTCGACCGATGTAACTTCGCCATTCAGCCTAGGACCAAAGACCTTCAGGTTTATGTCACGGTGAATGAGCCCAACCTTCGAAGGTGATAGACTGGTCAGGGCGACCTGGATGGCTCGCTCGGAATGGGTTACGTAATAGCGGAATCCATCGGACGGACGAAGCAGTCCGGTGAGGTGCGACAGGTTCAGGTTGATAGGCAGGAAATCGACGAGATCGCTCATGCCATCGATAGCCGCATGCGCAAAGTCAGCTTGACTCGAAGGTCTTCCGGGTACGTCAGAACGCTTCTGGTATTCGCCTTGGTCATCATCGTCATTAATCCAATGACGGATTGGCTTACCGTTTGCCGGTCTCTCGTTGCCGCCGATGGCCCCGTCGCGATCGACATCGGCCTCAAGGCCCGCCGGCTTGGCGATGAAATCGGCCAGCGAATATTCCAGCTTTCCATCTCCTTCTGGAATAAGGCTTAATGTGAGCAGCCTTCCCTCGTCGGCTGGCTGAAGCGAGAAGGGTAAGCCCACGTAGCGCCACTCGGTATCCACCGGCACGGGGGTCTTCCATTCGGCGAGTGTCCTCCCGTCATCAGTCCTGACGGAAACGGTATAACGTTGTTCAATCTCCAGTGGGTTCCATCGCACGTGGTGACGCCAGATGAGCAAGAATGAGCCCGCCTTGAGGTCCGACCGGATTACTTCGGCGGCAAGGTCAGGGAGGTTCTCGCCTTGGTAGAAGTAGCGCAAGGAGAAGGTGGCTATCTCTTGGTGGGCGACGGGGGAGCTGATAACTGCCCGCTGTCGTCTCGCTGCCAGCAGCTCTTGAACCTTTAATCTTAGCGTGGGATTGGAGGGCAGGGCGTCGGAATCGTTGGTGGTAAATCCTTTCGGGGAGTCATGGGGATTGCACGGGTCTGCCCCCTGGATGGTTTCGGTCAGATCATCCCAGTCATCGCCATCAGTGTCGGCATCGTCGGGATTAGTGCCGAGCAGCAGCTCCATTTCGTCGTCTAGGCCATCTTCGTCCGTGTCCACTTCGATGGAGACAAAGACATTCGTGGAGGCCCGGAAAGCCGCCGGGCAGAGGCATGTGGACAGAATCAATAAAAGGCTGAGTCGGATAAGCATGGCTCGTTCTAGACTAACGAGCCGAACGAAAAAACAATGTGCGGCGTATGGGGATTTTATGATGAGTAAAGCGCTTGGGCAGGCTGCGGGGTATGCCCGGGCTGGCTATATGTCCGCGACCTGTCGTTTAAAGTCCGGGGAAAGCGATAGGGTCGGTTGACCCGGTAACCTAGCGGGTTATCTAGTGTCTTATGCGCATGCCCCGCCGCACCCTGATCCTATCCGCCCTCTGCCTGGCGGCCGCCGCTTGCGCGCAGGTGGGCGACAAGGCCGGCGAAGCCCAGGTGCCGATCGTGCCGGCGAACCTGATCCCGCCTTCGCCCCCGCTCACGGCCGAAGAAGCGCTCCGCAGTTTCAAGGTCGCCCCGGGCTACCGCATCGAGCTCGTCGCCGAAGCCCCGTTGGTCCGCCACCCGACGGTGCTGCAGTTCGCACCCGATGGCCGCCTCTGGGTCGTCGAGATGACGGGCTACATGGAAAACTACGACGGGACGACGGAAGACCAGGCGAAGGGTCGCGTGGTGGTGCTCGAAGATACCGACGGCGATGGCCGCATGGACAAGCGCACGGTCTTCCTCGATAATATCATTCTGCCCCGTGCGCTCATCCTTCATCGCGATGGCGCGTTGGTCGGCGCCCCGCCGCATCTTTGGTTCTGCCGCGATACGAATGGCGACGGTAAGGCCGACGAAAAAATCGAGGTCGCGACGGACTTCGGCGTGCGCGTCGACCCGGCCCGCCCGCAGCTCGCCAATCCCGAACGCGCTCCGAACGCGCTACTCTGGGGCCACGACGGCTGGCTCTACGTCGGTGCCTACACCGCACGTTTCAAGTTCGACGACGGTAAGTGGGTCCGCGCGACCAGCAACTTCCGTGGGCAGTGGGGCTTGGCGCAGGACGATTACGGTCGCCTGTATTCCAATAACAACAGCGACCTCTTGCGCGTCGACGTCGTCAATTCGGGCTACCTGCTCCGCAACCCCGCCCTCGGCCGCACCACCGGCCTCAACACCAAGGCCGCGGCAGAGCAGCTCGTGTGGCCGATCCGCGTCAACCCGGGTATCAATCGCGGCTACCGGACGGAGATGCTCCGCGACTTCAAACTCAAGGAGTGCACCGCGGCTTGTGGTCCGTGGATCTATCGCTCGGACCTTTTCCCGGCCGATGCCTATGGTAACGCGTTCATCTGCGAGCCAGCAGGTAATCTCGTGAAGCGACTCGTGCTCAATCCCGACAAGGGCCTGGTCAGGGGTACGCCCTTCTACGACCAGCAGGAGTTTGTCGCCTCGACCGACGAGCGCTTCCGCCCCGTCAGCGCGCTCACCGGTCCCGAAGGCGCCCTCTACCTCGTGGACATGCATCACGGCGTGATCCAGCACCGCATCTCGCTCACGACCTACCTGCGCAAGCAGGGGGAAGATCGCGGACTCATCGCGCCCCTCCACCTTGGGCGCATCTGGCGCGTCGTCCCCGAAGGCTATAAGACCACGGCGCTGAATGAGGGCGGCCGCAACGGAGGAATCCGCGCCAACCTTATCGCCGAACTCGGCAGCGGCAACGAATGGCGTCGCGAGACCGCGCAGCGTCTGCTCGTCGAGAGCGGGGACAAAACCCTCGCTGCCGCGCTGACCGCCTTCGGACTCAAGGCCACCACACCGATGGGACGCGTCCATGCGCTTTGGACTCAGCATGGACTTAAGGTCACCGACAGGGCGCTCGTCTCGGCTGGCCTGGCTGATGCCGATCCGCGCGTCCGCGCCGCCGCGCTCCGTGTCTCGGAGGCTCTCGTCGCTGGTCCGCATCGCGCCGAAGTCATCGCCCGCTGGACCGAACTTGCTGCGATCGAAGCCGTCCCCGAGGTGCAGCTGCAGCTCGTCCTAACCATGGGTGAAGCCAAGGACCTCGCCGTCGACCTCGTCGCGGCCGCGCTGGCGAACCGCGCCGCGGAGCATATTGCCATCCAGGATGGTTTAATCAGTGGCCTCGCTGGTCGTGAGCTCGAGAACTTTGACGCGGTGCTCAAGCAGCCCGCCGCCTATTCGAAGACCTTGCCCTCGGCGTTGCTGCGCTGCGTCTTCTCCGAGCGTAAGCCGGAGCGCATCGAGAAGGCCCTCGCTATCATCGCCGCGTTGCCGCTGCGGTCCCAGCAGGTGACTTTGCTTGGTTCGCTCACCGCACACCCGACCGTCACCGCTAAGCGCCCGGTGAAGCTCACCGCCGAGCCGGCTTCGCTGGCTAAACTTTCCAAGAGCAAGGACGCCGCGATGGTAAAGGCCCTCGCCTGGTTCAAGAGCACCGTCGTCTGGCCGGGCAAGCCAGGCGTTGTCGTGCCCACCGTGAAGGCGCTCACCAACGAGCAGCAACTCCTCTTTGATTCCGGTAAGCAGACCTTCGCTGGTCTCTGCGCTGCGTGCCACCAGCCGACCGGCAAAGGACTGGAAGGCCTCGCGCCACCCCTCGCTGATTCAGAATGGGTGCTCGGTGACCCGGACCGCATTGTGAAGGTCATCATGCACGGCCTGCGTGGTCCTATTAAGGTGAAGGGCGTGGCTTATAACTACGACATGCCCGCCGCCGGGTTCCTGACCGACGAGCAGATTGCCGGCGTGCTGACCTACATCCGCCGCGAGTGGGATCACGAGGCCTCGCCCGTGCTGGTTGATCTCGTCCAGAAAATCCGCACCGAAACCAAGGGCCGGACCGATGCTTGGACGGAGCCGGAGTTGCTGAAGAAGTAAGCGCGACCGAAGGTCGCGAGTTGCTAGGTAGGGTCGGGACCGCGTCACGACATAGTTGTATCGAGGTAGGGCTGGCCATCCTTGGCCGGCCGCGGCCAAGCAGGGATGCTCGGCCCTACCTAGAGACAGGGAATTAACTCATAGGGAAACCGGAGACCGGATGATTAGCTGGCTGCCTCGGGTAGGGGCGCCACTGCGTGGCGTCCGTTGGCGGACGGAGTTCATACGATCGGATGACTTGCCCGGCTCACCGAGCATATCGCTGCGAACGGACGCGACGCCGTCGCGCCCCTACCTCACGCCGCTAATGCTCCCATCTGCTCATATAGGGCAGGGGAACGCGGTTGCCACGCAGGGCAGGGTGAAACAGAAGTAAGCAACCCCTTACCCCGCCATGCATATTACCTGGATTGATTGGGTCATCGTCGTCGCTTCGATCCTGATCTGCTTCGTCCCTGCGCTCTTCCTCGCCAAGCGCTCGAGCGGTAGCACCACCGAGTTCTTTGCCTCCGGTCGCTCGGTGCCGTGGTGGCTCGCCGGCCTCTCGATGGTCGCGACGACGTTCTCGTCCGACACCCCGAACTGGGTGACCGAGCAGGTCCGCAAATACGGCGTCGCCGGCAACTGGCAGTGGTGGGCCTTCGTGCTCACCGGCGTGGCCACGGTCTTCTTCTTCGCTCGCCTGTGGCGCCGTTCGGGTGTCATGACCGACCTCGAATTCTACGAACACCGTTATTCCGGCACCGCCGCCTCCGTTGTCCGCGGATTCCGCGCCATCTACCTCGGGCTATTCTTCAACTGTTTCATCATGGGCATGGTGACGTTGGCCGCGTGTAAGATCGCTAACATCCTCTTCGGTATGCCCGCCTGGCAGACCATCGTTGTCTGCGGTATCCTGAACGTCGTCTTTGCCGCGCACTCCGGACTCTGGGGTGTGCTGGTCATCGATATGATTCAGTTCTTCATCAAGATGACCGCCGTCTTCGCCGCGGCCTGGTTCTCGCTCGTCGAGGTCGGCGAGCGTCTTGTCGGCAAGGGCGCTGGCGGCTGGGCAGGCCTCAAGGCCTTGGTTGAGAAGCTTTCGACCCAAC
Source organism: Opitutales bacterium (assembly GCA_044232865.1). GTDB lineage: Bacteria > Verrucomicrobiota > Verrucomicrobiia > Opitutales > UBA953 > UBA953. Next base: position 21,378 of record JBIILC010000024.1, read on the forward strand.
AGGTCATTCTACCTAAAGTTCAGAAGATGGTCGATGGAGTCGCCCAGGTTAAAGACGGAATTCCAGTCATGGAAGACGGCCAGCCAGTGATGTCGGTGATTAACGGCACTGGTCAGCCGATTTTGGATATGCTGCCGAACTTCACGATGTCGGAGCTGGCCTTGATGATCTTCATCCTACCGATTGCCGTCAGTTGGTGGGCCAACTGGTATCCCGGCTCCGAGCCCGGTGGCGGCTCCTACATCGCCCAGCGCATGCTGGCCTCGAAGTCCGAGAAGGATTCCCTCGGCGGTACGCTCTTCTTCAACATCGCCCACTATGTGCTCCGTCCGTGGCCATGGATTATCACCGCGCTATGCTCCATCATCGTCTACCCCGACCTCGCCTCAATCATCAAGGCCTTCCCGAATGCGGACCCTAAGCTTATCGGTCATGACTCCGCCTTCCCGGCGATGCTCATGTTCCTGCCGGTCGGCTTCGTGGGCCTGATGATCGGCGGCCTCATCGCCGCGAACTCCTCGACAATCCTGACGCACCTCAACTGGGGCTCTTCGTATCTCGTGCACGACTTCTATCGTCGCTTCATCAAGAAGGACGCCAGCGAGACCCACTACGTGAACGTCGGCCGTCTCTCGACCGTGTTGCTCTACGTCGTCGCGGCCGTGCTCAGCTTATATATGAAATCCGCGCAGCAGGCCTTCCAGGTCCTGCTCTCCATCGGCGCCGGTACCGGCCTGCTCTACCTTGCCCGCTGGTTCTGGTGGCGCGTCTCCGCCTGGTGTGAAGTCGTCGCCATGGTGATGTCGCTCGTGACCGCGGTGGCCGTGCCGTTCTTCATGCCGCACGCTGATTTCGCGACCACGACCATCATCCAAGTCGGCCTGACCACGCTCTCGTGGCTCATCACCGCGTATGTCGGCCCGCAGACGGACCGCGCAACGCTCATCAGTTTTTGTCAGAAGGTGAAGCCCGCTGGCCCAGGCTGGACGGATATTCGCGCTGCGGCCGGCATCAGTGATACGGAGATTGCTCAGGAGAACCGCATCGGGTCCGCCTTCGTCGGCTGGATCGCCGGGTGCGCGCTCATCTGGGCTTCGCTCTTCGCTATTGGCAATTTCCTCTACTCGTCGGGCGACCCTCAGCGCCTCACCATGGCCTGGGTGCTCACCGCCGTCACGGCTGTCAGCGGGTACGTGCTCCTCAAGGTCACCCAGCAGCTCTGGGCGGACAGCACTGCTTCGCAGGAGAGGGAAGACGCGAAGAGGGTGTGACGCGTCGGCGCGACGCCGGCGCGTGGGGAGCCGCTGGCATGGTGAACGGCTGCGAGGCAGTCGCGGCAAAGCCGCGAAAGCTGTTGTTCGCCGTAGGGCGAACGATGGTAGGGGCACGAGTTATCGTGCCCTCCTTTTGCGGAGGGCGCGGCGGAGCCACGCCCCTACCTTAGGCCGCCCTGCGGCGGTCTTGATGCATCGGGTAGGGCGGTGATTGCCATCACCGCCGTTCGAAGCCGAAGGACGGGAGTCGTCGGGTCTTAGCTGGTACTTCGAAATCCAATGTCCGTCCGCGAACGGACGCGACGCAGTCGCGCCCCTACCTCATTACGCCGAAACGGAAGACGAGTTTCTGCGCGTACTGTTCGCCGGGGCGCAGGATGCCGCTGGGGTAGCCGAGGCGATGGAACGTAGGCTGGTTCGGCGAGTCCGGGAAGAGGCCTGGCTCGAGACAGAAGCCCTGGCGGAAGGCGAAGGGCTTTGCCCAGCGGCCTTGCACGGTGCCGGTGAGGAAGTTGCCGGTGTAGAACTGTAGGCCCGGGGCATCGGTGAGGACCTCGAGCGTGCGGCCTGAGGATTCTTCAGTGACGAAGGCGGCGGGCTTCAGGGACTGGTCGGTACCGAGGTCGTAGCAGTGGTCATAGCCACGGCCGCGACGGAGCTGATCGTGCGGGGCGCCAATGCGTTCGCCGATCGCATGCGCACGACGGAAATCAAACGGCGTGTTCGTCACGTCCATGAACTCACCGGTCGGAATCAGCGCGGCCGTGACCGGCACGATCCGGTCAGAGCGTAGCGTCACGCGGTGGTCGAGGATGCTGCCCTGGCCCGCGAGGTTGAAGAAGACGTGGTTGGTTAGGTTGCAGACCGTCGGGGCGTCGGTCGTCGCCGCGAAGTCGATCGACAGTTCGTTGGCATTGTCGGCCAGGGTGTAGGTGACCGTCACGGTGAGCGTGCCCGGGTAGCCCTCTTCGCCATCTGGGCTGACGTAGGTCAGGCGGACCGCCGAGGCGTCGGCGGTACGCCTGACCTCGGATTTCCAGATGCGCTTATCGAGGCCGCGGAGGCCGCCGTGCAGATGGTTGCCGTTATTATTCTGTGCGAGCGCGATGGCGCGGCCGTCGATGGTCAGCTGGCCGTTTGCCAGACGGTTGGCGTACCGGCCGACGGTGCTGCCGAGGAAAGGGTTACCGGCGACGTAGTCCTCCAGTGAGTGGAGGCCGAGGGTAACTTCACCGAGTCGGCCCTGGATGTCGGGGACACGAATCGAGGTGAGCGTGGCGCCAAACTCGCTGACCGAGACTTCCATCCCACGGGCGTTCGTGAGCGTGTGCAGTTGGACCGGCTGGCCATCGATAAGGCCGTGCTGGCGACGCAGCGCGAGGCCGGCGCGTCGCGAACGACGGAGAATCAGGATGCCTGTGATTAGAAGGGTGCCGTAGACCAATGCTTCGGGAGAGAGCATGGCGTTAAGTTGTCGGGTGG
>JBIILC010000003.1:0-61416 GCA_044232865.1 Opitutales bacterium
GTGAAGTCGCAGTCCGCCCGCTGCCTCGCCGCTTACGTCTACGCCGCCGCCGGTGCGGGCGAATCAAGCACCGATATCGTCTACAGCGGCCACGGCCTGATCGCGGAGAACGGCGTCGTGCTCGGTGAATCCGAGCGCTTTCGCTTCGACCTCGCTCTGATTGTCTCGCAGATCGACCTCGACCGCCTCGCGGCGGAACGTCGTCGTAATAGCACCTTCTTCGGCGCTCCGGTCGCCGTCCGTCCGCGCGTGATCGGCTTTACCCTCGGCGTGCCGACGGGCCAGACGTCCAAGTTGCGCCGTCGTTATAGCCAGCACCCGTTTGTACCGTCGGACCCGCACCGCCGCGACGAGAACTGTCAGGAGATCTTCGCGATCCAGTCGACTGGCCTCGCTCGCCGCATTCGTCACACGGGGCTCAAGCACGTCGTCATCGGCGTCTCGGGCGGCCTCGATTCCACCCTCGCCCTGCTTGTCACGCTCGAAGCCTTCAACCGCCTCGGCCTCGACCGCAAGGGGATCATCGGCCTCACCATGCCGGGCCCCGGCACGTCGGCCCGCACGCGCGTCAATGCAATGCGCCTGATGGAGACGCTCGGCATCACCGCCCGCGAAATCCCGATTAACGAAGCCGTCGAGCAGCACCTGCGCGACATCCAGCATCCCCCCGGCAAGCACGACGTCACTTTCGAGAACGCCCAAGCCCGTGAGCGTACACAGATCCTGATGGACGTCGCCAACCAAAGCCACGGCTTCGTCGTCGGCACCGGCGATCTTTCCGAAGCCGCGCTCGGCTGGTGCACGTTCAACGCCGACCACATGTCGATGTACCACGTGAACATCGGCGTGCCGAAGACCTTGGTGAAGCACCTCGTCGGCTGGGCCGCCCACGCCCGCCACGTCGGCACCGAACGCTCTATCCTCGAAGATATCGTGGCGACCCCGGTCAGCCCGGAGCTACTGCCTCCGGGCGACGACGGCGAGATCGCCCAGCAGACGGAGATGCTGGTCGGACCGTACGAGCTCCACGATTTCTTCCTCTATCACATCATCCGCAACGGCTTCCGGCCTTCGAAGGTCCTCTGGATCGCCGAGCACGCGTTTGCCGGGAAATATGACCAGGCGGAGATCCGTCACTGGCTCCGCTCTTTCCTGAACCGCTTCTTCAGCCAGCAGTTCAAGCGCTCGGCCATGCCGGACGGCCCCAAGGTGGGCTCGCTGGCCCTGTCCCCCCGCGGCGATTGGCGCATGCCTTCCGACGCCGAGGCGACGGCGTGGCTTGCCGAACTGGGCTAAGCCTGCTTGATGGGAGGCGTGAGCCCTCCCGCGCAGACGCATCCCGCCGCCACTCAGGCCCTCCTGGCGAAGCTGGGTCCGCAGGTCGTCCTGACCGACGAAGCCGCGTGCTTCGCCGCATCGTTCGATAACATGCGCCTGTCCTTCATGCCCGAGGCGGTTATCCGCCCGGCGATGGAAGACGACATCGGCGTCACGCTGAAGCTCGCTAACGAACACCGCGTACCCGTCACGGTCCGCGGCCGCGGCACCGGCACGACCGGCGCCTGCGCCCCAATCAAGGGCGGCTGGGTCATCCACCTCGACCACTGGGATAAGATCGAGATCGATCCGGTGTCGTCGATGGCGACGGTGCAGCCCGGCGCGATCACGGCCCACATCAACGACCTCGCCGCTCCGCACGGCCTCTTCTTCCCGCCCGACCCGTCGTCGGTGAAGCACTGCAGCATTGGCGGTAATATCGCCACTAATGCCGGCGGCCTGCGCGCCGCGAAATACGGTGTGGTCCGTGATCACGTCTACGCCCTCGAAGGCTTCCTGCCGACCGGCGAGAAGGTCCGCTGGGCCGCCCCGCTCCGCAAGTTCGTCAGCGGCCTCAATCTACGCGACCTATGGATCGGCTCCGAAGGCACGCTCGGCGTGATCACGAAGGCCACCCTCAAGCTCTCCGTCCTACCCGCCGCCCGCCGAACCTTCCTGCTGGCCTTCAAGACCGGTGAAGCTGCACTCGAAGCCGCCATCGACCTGCTCTCGCTCCGCGTGAATCCGTCGGTACTCGAGTTCCTCGACGTCCAGACGGTCGCCGCCACCGAGAAACGTCGCGGTAAGCGCGTCTTCACCGATGCCGAGCTCTCCGGCTCGCTCGAGACGCATGCCGCCCTGCTCGTCGAGATCGACGGACACCCCGCCGCCCTCGCCGAGGATGCAGTCAAGGTCATCGCCTGGGCCAAGCGACATGCGGTCGCCTTCCGCGCCCCCGAGAACGAAGCGGAAGCCGAAGCCCTCTGGGAACTCCGCCGGACCTGCTCGCAAGCGATGTTCACCCTCGGCGACGCGAAGCTCAACGAAGACGTGGTGGTGCCGATTCGCAGCTACGCCGCCCTCCTCCGCTTTACCAGCGAGATCCGCGACCGTTTCGGCCTGGCCACGCCGACCTTCGGCCACGCGGCCGACGGCAACTTCCACGTGCACATCATGTACGACCGGTTCAACCCAGAGCACTGCCGCAAGGCCGAGCAAGCCATCCGCGAGGTCATGGTGAAGGTCGTCGAGCTCGGCGGCGCAATCACGGGCGAACACGGCATCGGCCTCGCGAAGTCCCCGTTCCTTACGCTGCAGCATACGCCGGCCGAGATTGGTGCGATGCTCGCGATCAAGAAGGCCCTCGACCCGAACGGCATCCTCGCCCCGGGCCAAATCTTCGAACCTTTCAATGTCTGGGAGCATCGCCCGATTAAGATCACGCTGCCTTGGGATAAGCACTGAGCCATGCCCCGTACCGTCGCCGTTTTCGATTGGGACGGAGTCGTCATCGACTCCTCCGTCGCCCATGAACGCTCCTGGGAAGCCTTGGCCAAAGAGGAAAGCCTCCCCTTGCCAGCCGACCACTTCAAGCGCGGCTTCGGCAAGCGTAACGAGCTGATTATCCCCGACATCCTGAACTGGTCGCGCGACCCAGCGGAGGTGAAGCGCCTGTCCAACCGAAAGGAAGCCCTCTACCGCGACATCGCCCGCACCGGCCACGTCCGCCTGCTTCCCGGCGTCCGTGAACTCTGTGGTGCGCTCAAGGACCTCGGCATCCCGAGCGTCATCGGCACCTCGACCCACAAGGAGAACCTTGCCCTGTCATTCGAACTCTTCGGCATCGGCCACTTCTTCGCGGGCGCGGTCGCCAGCGAGGACGTCACGAAGGGTAAGCCCGACCCGGAAGTCTTCCTCAAGGCCTGCGCCCTCGGCGGCGGCGACCCGGCGGCTTCTTTCGTCTTCGAGGATTCCTTCTCGGGGCTGCAGGCGGGGCTCTCCGGCGGCTTCATCACAATTGCGCTCGCGACGACGAACACCCGTGAGCAGCTGGAACCCGTCGGCGCCCACCGCATCGTGAAGGATCTTTCCGAAGTCGACCCACAGTGGCTCGCCCGCGGAAGTCTGGACTGAGATGGAATTCCGCCTGAAATCCGACTACCGCCCGATGGGCGACCAGCCGACCGCCATCGCCGCGCTCGAGGCCTCCCTGTGCGCCGGCAACAGCCGCCAGACGCTCCTCGGTGTCACGGGCTCGGGCAAGACGTTCACGATGGCGAACTTGATTGCGCAGCAGCAACGACCAACGCTCATCATCTCACATAATAAGACGCTGGCCGCTCAGCTCTACTCGGAGTTCAAGAACTTCTTCCCCGAGAACGCCGTCGAGTACTTCGTCAGCTACTACGACTACTACCAGCCGGAAGCTTACGTGCCGTCGACGGATACCTTCATTGAGAAGGACTCGGCCATCAACGAAGACATCGAACGACTCCGCATCAGCGCCAGCAGCGCCCTGCTCTCCCGTCGCGACGTGGTCGTCATCGCCTCGGTCTCCTGCATCTACGGCCTCGGCTCACCCGAGGATTTCCTGGCCGCGATGATCGCGCTCAAGACCGGCATGACCATGCGCCGCGACGAACTCCTCGCGAAGCTTGTCGCCAACCAATACGTCCGCAACGACGCCATTCTGGAGCGCTGTAACTTCCGCGCTCGCGGCGAGACCATCGATGTCTGGCCGGCGTACATGGAGTCCGCCGTCCGCCTCGAATTCTGGGGCGACACGCTCGAAGCCATCCGCGAACTCGACCCCGTCAGCGTGAAGCCAGGCAAGCAGCTCCAGAAATTCGACCTCTACCCGGCTAACCAATACGTGATGGCCCCCGGCCGCGTGAAGGCCGCGGGGGCGGCCATTCGGGCCGAGCTCGAGGAACGTGTCGCGCATTTCGAGAAGACCAACCGCCTCGTGGAAGCCCAGCGCATCCGCATGCGCGTGGAACACGACCTCGAGATGCTCCGTGAGACGGGCTTCTGCCCAGGCATCGAGAACTACTCCATGCACATGTCCGGCCGCCGGCCCGGCGAACGCCCGCACTGTCTGTTGGACTTCTTCCCCAAGGACAAACTGGTGTTCATCGACGAAAGCCACGTCTCGGTCTCGCAGATTGGCGGGATGTACCACGGCGACCGTGCCCGCAAGGAACGTCTCGTCGAATTCGGCTTCCGCTTGCCCTCCGCGCTGGAAAACCGACCGCTTCGACCGGAAGAGTTCGACGTGATTGTCGACCAAGCGGTCTACGTCTCCGCCACGCCCGCGCCCCACGAATACAAGGTTTCGGCCGTTATCGCGGAGCAAGTCATCCGCCCGACGGGCCTACTCGACCCGGTCATGGAAGTCCGGCCGATTGCTGGCCAGGTCGAAGACATCATCGGCGAGTCCAAGGCCGTCGCCGCCCGCGGCTTCCGTACCCTCGTCACGACGCTCACGAAGCGGATGTCCGAAGACCTCGCCAACTTTATGCGGGATAGCGGCCTGAAGGTCGAATACCTGCACTCCGACATCGATGCGATCGAACGCGTCGAGATTCTCCGTCGCCTGCGTGCGGGATCCTTCGACGTCCTCGTCGGCGTTAATCTTCTCCGCGAAGGCCTCGACCTTCCCGAGGTGGCGCTGGTCGGTATCCTCGACGCCGACAAGGAAGGTTTCCTTCGCAGTGAAACGAGCCTTATCCAGACCTCGGGTCGCGCGGCGCGCCACGTCGACGGTAAGGTGCTGCTCTACGCTGACGTGATGACGAAATCCCTCACCCGTGCGCTCACCATCTGCGGCGACCGCCGCAAGCGTCAGGAGGCCCATAACACGAAGTACGGTATCACGCCGAAGAGCACGAGCCGCAAGATTGAGGAAAGCCTCGTGGACCTGGAGGCCGACGAAGCCCTCGCGGTGGCTGAAGGGACCGACGACCGCGACATCGCGCGCGTCCTCTCCGACATGGAGACCGAGATGCTTGCAGCCGCCGACGAACTGCAGTTTGAACGCGCGGCTAACTTACGTGACCAGATCGAAGCGTTGCGCACCGGTAAGCCGGCTTCGCCGAAGCGCTACAAGGGCCGCCGCTGATCAGCCGAAGCGGCGCGTCAGATCGGCGTCCGTCCATTCGACGTAAGTCCGACGACCACGCGGACAGGTGCCTGGCTGCACGGTGCGGAACAAAGACTGCACGAGCTCCATCAGCTCGGCGTCCGAAAGACTGTCACCCTTGCGGCGGGCCTTGATCACGGCGATCTTCGCAAGGGCGTCATAAGCCAGCGACGGGCGGCCGAAGTCACCTTCGCGGCGAGCCATCTCGGCCAGCAGGTCGCGGACGAAGGCCAGGGCTTCCTCGGGCTCGAGCCACGCGGGCAAAGCCTGGATGCGCCAGAAGTTGCGGCCGTATTCTTCAAAGTCGAAACCAGCGGAGGACAGCAGCGGCATCTGTTCCTTGAGCACCGCGGCAGGCAAAGGCTCGAGTTCGATGCTCAGCGGCACGAGCATCGGCTGACTGACCGGCTTCTGCGCGGTGAACTGCGCGAGGATAGATTCGTAGAGCACGCGCTGGTGCGCGGCGCCGATGTCGAGGATCGCCAAACCGGTGGGGGTCTCGAAAACGGCTCGTTCTTCTCGCAGACGGGAAAGCAGGCGCCAACCGAGTCGGACCGTGGGCGCGTGGCTCGGAGCGACAGGTGTTGCCGAAGTCGGCCCGGTGCTCGCTGTCGTTACGCCCGGTGCGATTGGCGAACTGAGCGTCGGGGCGACCGGAGCCGCCAGCGCCGACGCGGGAGTGATGGCCGGAATCGTCGTAGCCGGCAGACCGTCGTCGACACGTGCGCGCAAGACGGCGAGAACAGATTCAATCAGGAAATTACGGACCTTGGCCTCATCGCGAAAACGCACCTCGCGCTTGGCCGGGTGAACGTTCACGTCGACCCAAGCTGGATCCATCTCGAGGAAGACGAACGCCAGCGGGTAACGCCCCTTCGGGATCAGCGTGTGATAGCTCTCCGTCAGCGCGAAGGCCATCGTGCGGCTGTCCACCGGACGGCCGTTAACCACGGTGACGAGATCCTGACGGGTACCGCGGCTGACGCCGGGCTTACCCAACAGGCCACTGAGACGCATACCTGGACGCGCGAAGGCCGGCATGATCGTGACCTCCCCGGCCACCTGACGGCCCCAGATCTCGCGGACGCGGTCCAGCAACGGCGCATTGCCCGGCGAACGAAAGATCTCGCGGCCATCTTCGCGCAGCAGGAAACCGACTTCAGGGTGAGCGATGGCGTAGAGACGCACCAGCCGCACAATATGCGCCGCCTCAGTCTCATCGGACTTCAGGAACTTCAACCGAGCCGGCACCGGATGGAAAAGATTCGAGACCTCGATGCGCGTGCCCGGCGCCATACCATGGTCGCGACGGTGGACGAGCTTACCTCCATTGATGGAAATCTCGGTACCCGAGGGCGCGGAGGCGGGGCGGGTCTGCATCGTAAAGCGGGCCACGCTGGCGATGGAGGGCAGCGCTTCTCCGCGGAAGCCAAAGGTCGTGATACGGTCGAGGTCGGAGGCCAGCTGAATCTTGCTGGTCGCATGGCGCTCAAGACTCAGCAGCGCTTCGTCGCCCGTCATGCCCTTGCCGTCATCCTCGACGATCATCTGGGCCTTGCCACCCCGGGAGAAGTCGACCGTCACGCGGCGCGCTTCGGCGTCGAGGGAGTTCTCCAGCAGTTCCTTGATCACCGCGGCGGGACGTTCCACCACTTCACCGGCGGCGATCTGGTTGGCCACCGTTGCCTCAAGGATGCGAATGGTCGACATGATCAGACAGGCTTGGCCGCGGACCGCCCGAAGGGGCGGCCGAAGACGCGGCTGGGGCGGACGGATGGCACCCGCAAACCTTTGCCCTTCACCCCCTCCCCTGCAAGTCGAACGGCTCGGAAACGGTCTTTGTTGCACCCTGTCGAAGGATGCCAACCTTCCAGACGTGTCGAACCGCCTGGCCCACGAAAGCTCGCTCTACCTCCGCCAACACGAGGCCAACCCCGTGCATTGGTGGCCCTGGTGTGCCGAGGCCTTCGCGGAGGCCAAGGCTAAGGACAAGCCCGTCCTAGTGTCGGTCGGCTACTCCTCCTGTCACTGGTGCCACGTCATGGCCCGCGAATCCTTCGAGCAACCGTGGATAGCCGACCTGATGAACCAGCATTTCGTCTGCATCAAGGTCGACCGCGAGGAACGCCCCGAAGTCGACAAGTTGATGATGGACGCCGTGCAGATGATCCAAGGCCACGGCGGCTGGCCGCTCAACTGCTTCTGCCTGCCAGACGGACGTCCCTTCTTCGGCGGAACGTATTTTCCGCCCGAGGACCGCGGGCACAGTCAGGTGCCTTGGCCGCAACTGCTCATGCGCGTGTCAGATTTCTACCATCGCAACAAGTCAGAGCTCGCCGCCAACGCCGACGCTATCGCGCAGAACCTCACCCACCTCACGCGAGCGCCGGACGCCGATGGCAGCGCGCCTTCACCTGACGACCTCGTGGCCGCCGCCCGCCGGATCTGCGAGCAGCATGACGACACCTTCGGTGGCTTCGGTGCCGCGCCCAAGTTCCCCACCCCGCATACCCTGAACCTTTTACTCGGCCTTCGCGGTGCCGCGGCGGTCGAAGTCGACCGCGCGCTCGGCTCGCGCATCGATGCCGTCCTGACGATCACCCTCGGCTCCATGGCCCGCGGCGGCCTGTTCGACCAGGTCGGCGGCGGCTTCCATCGCTACTGCGTCGACCGCGACTGGACCGTCCCGCACTTCGAGAAGATGCTGTACGACAACGCCCAGCTGCTCGGTACCTACGCCGAAGCCTGGGCTCGCTACCGCGATCCGCTCTATCTCGATGTCTGTGTCGAGACGGTCGGCTGGCTCCTCCGCGAGATGCGTACCGCCAACGGACTGTTCGCGGCCTCGCTCGACGCTGACACCGATCATCACGAAGGCACCACCTATGTATGGACCGCGCCAGAAGTTGCGGCCGCCCTCGGCGACGAAGCCTTCGCGTTCGCGCAGGCGTACGGCCTTTCAGATAAAGGAAACTTTGAAGGGAAGAACATCCCCAAGCTCAAGGGTGACCACGCAGCACGGCAACGCTTCGCCCCCGCGCGGGCCAAGCTCCTCGCGATCCGCGACCGTCGTCCCCAGCCTGCGCGCGACGATAAGAACCTCCTCAGCTGGAACGCCCTGCTCGTCGGTAACCTCGCCAAGGCCGGCTGGATCCTGGGACGCAAGGAATGGGTCGAGCTCGCCATCGAAACCGAAGCGAACCTGTGGACGCGCTTCGCCCGTGAAGACGGCTCCAAGCTGCTTTCCGTCGCGCACGGCGACAAGACGACCTTGGTCGGCAACCTCAGCGACTATGCTTGGCTCGCCGAAGCGGAACTCGCCTTGGCCGCCTACGCCGACTGGGCCAAGCCGGGGCAGGCGCATCCTTACGCCCAACGCGCCGAGGGCCTGCTGTTGGCATCGCAAACTCTATTCGGCGACCCTCACTCCATCGGCTCCTTTGTCGTATCGGCCGATCGCGACGACCTTTCCGTCCGCCAGAAGGATTGGTTCGATAACGCCGTCCCCGCCGGCAACTCCTCGCTCCTCCACGGCTTCGGGCAGATCCAGATGCTTTCCATGGATACCCGCTGGGCGCGCGAATTCGCCGATCTTTCCACCGCCTACGGTGGCCTCTGCAAGAACGTGCCCAACGGCGTCGCCCATGCCTTAGACGGCATCGCCCGCTTCGCCATTGGTCATGCGACGGTCAAAGCGGCCGGGCATTGGGATGAACTGCGCCAAGCCCTTAACGGCGATGACCAGACCGCGCCCCAGGCCCGACCGTATCGGCCCGTCTTCCTTATCAGCGAGCCATCTGCGTCCGGCTTCGCCGTCTGCGTAGGCCAGACCTGCCTCGCACCCGCCCAGACCGCCCAAGAGGCCGCCGCGAGCCTCTGACGGGCAATCCGCTCTTGCCCGCCCCGAGGGGAGCAGGAACATCGTGGCAGGCATGTCAGCCGACCCCCATTACGTCTACGGCCAAGGGCAGAGCTCACGCTCGAGCTACCCTATCCTGCTGGGGATGGTCATCGTCGAAGCTATCGGGTACAAAGAACGTAAGTATCGCCCGAGCTGGAAGCGGATCGCCCTGCTCTTCCCGGTCTTCCTGCTGATCCTTTGGGTCGCCTTGTCGGAAGTGAACTACTTCAAGGAGCGCTTCATGAACGGCATCCCGACCACGCGCCGGGCCGACATGTACCTCTACCTGCCGGACTCCGTGGTCAATTCCGCCACCAACCTCTTCCGCGACAAGGAGCAAATCCGCCTCCGGGAGCGGGCGAAGCTCCTCACGGTCAAGGACACGTACGGTCGGTCCGCGCATCTCTACCGCAAGGGGGAATACTTCGTCAGCGTCGCCAAGGCCGCGCTCGCCCGGCAGGACTACGCCGAGTTCGCGCGCTATATCGGCACCGGCGCGCAGCTCTCCCCGGCTAACCTCGAAGCCCAACGGCTCTGCGCAGACCTGTTCTTCCAGTTCCAGCGACCCCTCGACGCCTATCAGTTGCTTGAAGAGTCGCTCGTCTTCGCCAAGAAGGATCCCGACTATTTCCGCCAATACATCACCCGCTGCTTCATGCTCGACCAGGATGCGCGGCTGATCGCAACTGCGGCCAAGTATCAGGGCGATAAGGATGTATCGCCGGAAATCCAGGCGGACCTTCGTCTCGCGGCGGCCCAGTCCCACTTCCTTCGTGGCAACTTCAGCGAGGCCTTGAAGTTCATCAAAGATTACCGTCTCGACCAGACCGCGGACGGCTACCTGCTCAACTGCCAGATCCTCTGGGAGAGCGGCGACCGCGGCGGCGCTCTGGCCGAACTTGATGCCGCCCTCGCGGCCTATCCCGCCGGCATCAGGCTCCTCGAGATGAAGGCCCGCTGGCTGAAGGAAAGCGGAGAGCTTTCACGAGCCAAAGACTGCCTCGATCTGTTGGCAATCAGCATGCCGGACAAGCCCGGCCCGCTCATCCAATCGCTCTACCTCCTACCTGGCGACGCCAACCGCGGCGCCCGTTCGACCATCATCGAGAAAGCTGTGGCCCGCTACGGCAATCAGGAGCAAGCGATGCTCGACCTCGCGCGCTTCGGCAACGAAGTCGCCGACGTCGCCCTCACCGCCCGCCTAGCGAAGCTCGCCAAGGATCGTCGCTTCCCCAATCGCGTCCGCTTCGACTTAGTCCACGTAGAATGCCTCCTGAATGCTGGACGCGCACGCGAGACTATCCTACTGGTGGACGAGCTCTACAAGCAGGCGGAGCGCGACCAGTGGGTCGCCGAGACGCGTATGGCCTTCGAAGCCCTGCGTACCATCGCCTACTTCGCCGACGGTCAGACGGAGATCGGCTCGATCAATCTTCAGAAACTGATGCAGAACCGGAAGGTGCCGCCCCAGGTGCTGATCTCGGCCAGCCGTAAGCTGATTATTGCCAAGCGCTACGACGAGGCCAACGACGTGCTCATCCAAGCCCATCTCCAGAATGAGAGCAGCCAGGCCGTGCTCCAGCAGATCGTGCAGCTGAAGCTCGACCACCCGCGCATCGCGGCCGACCTCGAAACCTACCTGCGTCGGCTGATGGAGAACCGTCGTCCGTCGAAGGAAGTCCTGCAGGCCGCGCTCCGACGCCTCGGCTCCGACGTCTACCTGTTTTCCGGTAACCGCGAGACCTTGCTACGGGACATCGAGACGAAGCTCAGGTAGCCGACTCTTCCGCGGAAGTCGTCGTAGCTTCAGGCACCGTACGATCGGTCACCTCGAAATACGTCACGGAACCTAGCTTGGTACCGTCCGGCAGCCAGAGTCCGCGACTGCAACCACGGTTGACGAATTCTTCAGCCTCGGAAGCGTTGAGCACGGCGCCGGCCATCGCCAGCCCTTCGGCCTCGAGCGCGGAAGTCGCGATAGCGCGCACCGGACCGGGCAAGGAAATCACCTGGCCCGTGCGAGGGTCGACGAGATTGCCGTGCGTCGTGTCGGCGGTCTTACTGGCCATGGCGAAGCGGCAGAGCTTGATCTCGGAGTTGACCCCAACGCCGATGCGCCAGCCGGCGGATTCGCCAGGAGGGTCAAGGGCGAGGGTCACGCTACCGGAAGCCATGAGCAAGGCGCGGTGGATACCCCAGCTGCTTTCGAGCATGTCAGCCATACGGTCCAGCGCGTAGCCGCGGACAATCGCGCCGAAGTCGACGGCGGTGCCGAACTTGACGCAGTGGAGTTCGCAACCATCGAGGCGGAATTCACCTTCACGGTAGGCCGACATGACCTGCGTCCAGGCATGATCGTCGGGATTGAAAGGCATGTCGCCGCGGTTCTTCCAATAGTCGAACAAAGCACCAGCGGTGACGTCGAAAGCCTTGTTGGTGTCGGCGCTCACGTCCTTCGAGAAATTCCAGAGGGCCTGCACGTGTTCGGAGGTGGCAACCATCGCCCCTTCAGGCATCTGGTTGATCGAAGCGACCGGTCCACTGTCGTGGCGACGGTCGGTCTGGAAATCGAGGTCGTCGAGCAGCTGGAAGAGCCCCTCGGCGGCATTGCGCGCATATACGCCGTCTTCGGAGGCGATGCGGACCCAGAAGCGGGAACCGAAGGCCTCGTGCGAGAAGTTGTGGATGATAGGGGTGTCTTCCATGGCTTACTTTTGGGTATGAAAACCAGTTTCGTAGCCTTTGGCAACCAGCACCCAATAGCGGTCGCCGCCGTCGGAGCGAAGCCGCAGCGGGTGGGCCACATAGCCCGGGATGGCCGGCTCGCTATTGTCGGTCGCCGGAATCAGCCGGAGCGGCGCCTTGGCGGACTGCGGGAATTCCCCGTAACCGACCCGGTACGAACGGAGATAATACGGAAGTGGCCAGTAATGCCCGCCTTCCACCGCGATATAAAACTTATCACCGTAAGCCTTGGCGATGTTCGCGACGCTGAACCGGAACAAGTCGAGCTCGAGATCGTTCGTCCGCGAGTGGGAGGACAACGACCGCTGGGCGACCAAGGCAATCGCCACTAGGCCGAACGCCAGCGCGGCCGGGCGCCAAGCGCGGCCAGCGAGGAGATAGGGCAAAGCGAGCGTCAGGGGCAGCGAGAAGACCAGTAGTAGGAGCCACGGAGTCTTATAGGGTAGCGCGAGGTGAAAGAGAAAGACGAGGAAGCCGACCAGGCACGGCAGGTCCGCTTCATGCCGGCTCCGCCAACGGGCGAGCGAGAGACCAGAGCGAGCCAACGCGAAAACCGCCAACCAAGCCGCGGCCCAACCCCACGGCGCCAGACTGGCGGCGAGCAAGGTGTCTTCGGATTGTCCGCTCGCGACGCCGAGCGCCCGGGCGAGCTGCCCCCACCAAGTCTGCAGGCCGGGGAGATCCGTGAAGCCAACGGACTGGAAACACGCCCAAGAAGCGGCCAAGCCGAAGCTGAAGCGAAGCCAGCGCCGGTCGGCCACGAACCGACGCAACAGCAGCAAGGCCACGATGAAAAGAAACAGGTACGCCGCCGCAGTGACCTTACAGGCGAGGGCGAAACCAAAAGCTGCACCGGAGAGCATCCACCAGCGGGAAGACGGCGGCGACCCCTCGGCGCGCATCCACAGGGCGACACCCCAGACAAAGCCGGTCACCAGGAGCATCTCCTGGACGAAGTAATAGCTGAACGGCGTGCACCCGCCGGTCAGCACGATGAAGGCGGCGGTCACATAACGGACGGGGCGACTAACCCCCGGTAGGATCAAGGCAGCCGCCGCCATGAGTCCGAGAAAGAGCGAGACCACGCTGCGGAGGTAATGCTCGTTCATGTCCATCGGCGCGGTACCCGTCAGCTTGGCCATGATGAGCAAAGCCGTCGCCAGCGTCGGCCCGTGGAACTTGTCCTGATGCGAACTATAGGGCGTACCCTCAGAGAGCTCTTTGGCGAGAGACCATTGGACGGCCTCGTCAGCGTGCAAAGACCCCGGTGGAATAAACGTGA
Organism: Opitutales bacterium; assembly: GCA_044232865.1. Lineage (GTDB taxonomy): Bacteria > Verrucomicrobiota > Verrucomicrobiia > Opitutales > UBA953 > UBA953. Next base: position 13,387 of record JBIILC010000003.1, read on the forward strand.
TCGCAGACCAGAACAAGGCAAGGGTGACCACCAGAGCCAACCCAAACCGGGACACCGACCCCGACTGGTTCACCACGTCTGCCATCACACGCCGAAGTGTTTTTGAAGTGCCGTCTTGATATCGAGCGGCACGAGCGCGGCGGACATGGGGCCCTGCGCTTCGCGCCAGGCGTAGACAGTCGTCAGGGCGCCCTTGGCCACGGCGCGTTCACCGACGGCGGCGGTGAAGCCCCAGACGAGTTTCTTATCCCCGATCTCAACCGGCGTCAGCGAGACGGCGACGACGTCTTCGCGGTAGATCGGCGAAAGGAAGTCGCACTCGACGCGGACGCGCGGGAAGCCCATCAGCTTCGTGCCTTCGGTGCGGAGGAAGGGTAGCTTGAGTTGACGGAACAAGGCCTCTTCGGTCGCTTCGACCCAGAAGAAGACCGTCGAGAAATGCACGATGCCCGCGGCGTCGGTGTCGGAGAAATTGGCGCGGTAATCTACCGTGAAAGGAGCCATGCGCCTATCCAAGCCGTCCCGCCGAAGGGTGCAACCGTCAAGGCGACGCCTTGCGCCCAGCTTTTTTCAGCCAGGATACCGAAGTTGAGGCTCCTCCCGACGCCGCCACGCAGGCCTGAAGGAAAGCCTGTGGCTCCTTTTGGACCGTGAAGAGGTATAGCCTCGGACCGGCTCCGCTCGGCGCCTTGGCGAAGGCCTCCAGCCACTCCCGCTGCCAACGGGTGTGACCTTTCTGGACGCCCCCGACCTTGTGATAGGAACTGTCCGAATAGACCATCTTCGGTTCGCCCTTTTTTGTTTCATACAAACGGACCCCGTCCTGAAAATCAGAGAACACTACTAAGGCGTCATAGGATTCCGCCAATAGGCGATCCATCCACGCCCCCAGCGACCCTTTCTCGCAGGCCGTCCGAACCTTGGCCTGCACGGAGCGGCCGTTGGGCGTGAGCGTCTCAAGCGCGGTCTGCGTCGGGCCTTCGCGCAGGCGAGGCGCGACGCCGTGGAACCGTCGTCCAAAAACGACCACGTCCCCCAAGCCGACGACCCGGGCACCGTCGAACCGGAACACGTCGGCGTCGGGAAACTGCTTCCGGATCTCGGCCTCGACGCGGGGTAAATAAGAACGCATCGAACCAGAGCAATCGAGGTAGACCGCGACCCGCTTCGCCCGGATGAAGGCGCCCATCACCGGGCGACCGACAAACCCGGCACGGTTACCCAAACCAGCGCCGAGGCCATTACCCCCGAAGGCACCCTGCCCGCGCCCGAAGCCGCCCTTCCCTTGTCCACCGGACAGCCCAGCCAACCCCATGTCCGGCGTCATCGCTTTCATGGGCGGCAACGCCAAGGTCGCGCTAGCAGATTTCGAAGTGAGCCGCTTCTGCGGCATGAGCACCTTGGGCTTGCGGGTAATCGGGTGCGTCTTCGATGGCCCGCCCGACTTGCCGCCCGCCACCGCATGCGCAGTGAACTCCTGCTTCGGCGGGGGCGCGGGCTCATGAAACACGACCCAACAAGCGACCACGACGAGCAAGCCATGCAGACCCAACGATAGCAGGAAGCCGCGCCATGAACGTGCCGGAGCGCGTCGCCGACCGGCCACGAAAGGCTTGGATTGATCCATCCACCCAAGCCTACGAACCCATGGCCTGCATCAAGCGAGCGAGCTCACAGGTTCACCCTGCATCCCGACAGCAGAATGACCCCAGGGACTATCCTCAGTTGCTCGGCTTAGGCGGACCGTCGGGACGAAGCCAGTCGATGAGCGTGAATTTTCCGCCCGAAACATCGGCCGATTTCTGCAGGATCCGACTGGCCAGATTACGCGTGGAGAAAAGATAGAGCGCCGGTGCCTTGCCAGCATTGGCGAGATCGAAGGAACCGACCCAGACGTCTTCCCACGCCTTCTCGGCGACGGTGCGGTCATCCTTGATTTCCGCCTCGGGAAGGGAGCGCTGCCCGGCGTCGTCGACGTACGTCTGCACGGTCGGCTTGCCCGAGCGCACCTGCAGCACCTGATCGTTGAAGTCGGAGAAGATCACCAGCGCGTCGTAGCGCTTTTCGGTGCGCAGGATATCCACCCAGGCGCCGACGGAACCTACTTCAAAATTACCTGCATAGCGGGACAGGATCTCCTTACCCGTCGGGCTAAGGCGGCTCGTATCTAAGCTGACCCTTGGTCCGGCAGGAGCGGGCTTGTGCGGCAGCACGGACGCCGCGCCGCCACGGACGACGGAGCCATCGACCCAGACCTTGATGGCGGGCACCTTGAACACGTCGGCATCGGGAAACTGCTTCCGGACCTCGGCCTCGACGGCATCAAGGTAGGGCACCATCGAGCTGGAGCAATCCAGGTAGACCGCGATACGCGGAGCCGGCTCGTCGCCGCCCCCGGACTTGCCGCCGGTCTTGGCCGCGTGGGCGAAGGCGGAGAGCAAGACCAGCGCGAGGATCGTGAAAATCTTTGGAGACTTCATCTTAGTGGGGTTATTTCAATGATGCGAGCGAGCGAGGGACATTGGAATCATATTCGTTTTTATCGCGTGGGGACTTTGCCTTAGACAACAAAAAGGCGAAGCCAGATGGCTTCGCCTTTCGGACCGATGCAGCAGCTCTTAGCGAGTCGGAGCGGCTCCACGGGCATTGCCCGTGGACGAAGCAGCTGGACGGAAACGCAGGACTGCGTTAGCCGCAGTGGCGCTGGCGGGAGCCGACATTTCAACCGTAAAGAAACCTGCGGCGGCCTTATTCGGGGTCACCGAAATCACCTTGGTGGCCAAGGGGAAGCGGCCATCCACGACGATCATGCCTGGCTTGAGGTCAATTGAGCCAGAAACATCTTCAATGATCTTAGAATCCTTGGCGAGCGTGCCCACCGCCTGGATGAGCGGAGTGAAGGCGAAGACTGCGTTGGTGGAATCTTCGAGCACCGGGGCGGAGATGGTGAGTTGCTTGTCGATGACGCGCTTCATGCGCTTCTTCTCGGGATCCTCGGGGTCGATGATGTTCTTGAAGGTCGGCATCGTCACAAGCGTGACGCCGTCGGGAAGCCCGCGGCCGCTCACGGGCATGCCGACGTAGAGGTCGTCGTAATTATGCAGGCCGTTGATGGTGTTGGTGCCCTTTTTGGCATCACCAAACTTGACCATGATAGCGCTACCGTCGGAAGCGGAGACACAGCGCTGAAGGATGGTCCCGGGCTTGTTGCCGTAGGCACGGGAGGTGCTGATGAGATAGAGGCGAGGGCCCTTGTTCTCGCGGGCACCGGCGAAGGCCTTCTCCCACTCGTCTTCCCACTTCTTCTCTTCGGGGAAGCGCTTGTCGCCGCCGTTATTACAGACGACGCGGCCGGAGGGGGCGGCGGTGAGGGGCTTGCTGAGGGTGAAGCTGACGTTATCCTTGATCTCGGTGACCGTCGTACCTGGAGGGATGCCCGAGCCGAGGGCAACCATGCCGACGATCAGACCCGTGGTTTCCTTACACTGCACGACTGGCTGACCGGAGGCACCGCCGCTGGCGATGAGGGTGACTGAACGGGCGAAGCCGCCGCCCTGATTGGTGCGATCGGAGAAGACGACGGGCGGGTCGGCGCGCATGCCCTTGTCGGGCTTATAGGCCGATACGTTACCGATGGCCTTGGTGCGGATTTGGCGGACGCCGTCCTGAAAGTCAGAGAAGATGATCAGCGCATCGTAGGTGCGGTCATCCTTGAGGATGTCGATCCAACCGCCAACGGAGCCCGTCTTGAAGTTGGCGGCATACTTCTTGTAGATATTCCGCCCGGCGGTGGTCAGCTTGTTTACATTGGTCTCGGTCGGAACGAGTTCGCCCTTAGCGTTCTTCTTGGAACCGTTGCCGGTAGGACGATTAAGGAACGGTGCTCCCTTAAACTTATCGCCGCCGACGATTTCGTTGTCATGCACATCAATGAACACGCCGTTGCTGAGAAAGACGTCCGCATCCGGGAATTTATCGCGGATTTCCGCTTCGACGCGATCGAGATAAGGAAGCATCGAGGCCGAGGCGTCGAAGTAGACCGCCAGGCGCTGCGAGAAGATGTTCGCTCCCATGACCGGGCGGGCGACGAAGTTCTTGCCGCCACCGGAGCCCATGCCCTTGCCGGCACCGATGCCGCCGCCGGCGCCGCCGCCAAAGCCCTTGGACGCACCGCCGGCCATCGCACCCGAGATCATCGAGGAAGCGGAAGCGGAGCTCGGCATGTCGGGGAGCGCGATGGAAGCCGAGGCGCTCTTAGAAGTAATGCGGGTCGTCGTCTTCGCCAGGGACTTGACGTTCTTCGGTTTGACCTTGCGCTCGGTGCTCTTCACGCGCTCGCCGCCGGAACCGCCGCCGGCGCCCGTGGCGAAGGTATTCGGATCCTTCTTACCGCTGTCGGTGACCGTCGAGACGACGAAGGCCGCGGCGATGAAGACCAATAAGACGTGAATCGCTAGGGAGACGGAAAGTCCGCTGGCGCCGATACGTTGCCAGAAGTTGAGCTTCCGGCGCTTGGATACGATGGAGTCCGCGTCGACCTTGGCCTGGTCAACTGGAGGGATTTCGCCGGGAGGGGGCGTGGGAGTTTCTTCAGTCATCGCGAGAAGGGGGCGGTTAATCTTCCCCTCTGACCCGCCTGCTTCAACCCTTTTTGCCCAGAACGCCGAGGTTGAACTCGCATAAGAAATGGCTTGCGACTCGGCTCTAGCCGCTTTCTCCTTCGCCTCCCACTTATTGCAGGGTGGAGCAGCCCGGTTAGCTCGTCAGGCTCATAACCTGAAGGTCGTAGGTTCAAATCCTACCCCTGCACCCAATTTTAAGCCCTTGAAGGGCAGTCACTTAAACGAGTGGCCAAAAAGATTCGGAATAGGCTTGAACCGGCCGCAATTAATTGCACGTTATCAGGTATTAAATTTGTCCTACGGGACAATGGGGTAAGTAAGATAAAGCAGTAAAAAACAGGCGGCTTGCATAGGGGTATGCAAGCCGCCTCCTTTTTTGGGGGAATCACTACCTGCCCTGGACACGAAAAAGCCCGACTCCTTTCGGATCGGGCTTCGTCGTGACTACTAGAATCAGCTCAACCGCCGCCGGTCATCTTGGTGATGAGCGCGATGAGCGGGAGGAACATCGCCAGCACGATCGCACCGACTACTACGGCGAGGAAGACGATGAGCACCGGTTCGATGATGGAAGTCAGCGCGGTCACGGCGTTGTCCACTTCTTCGTCGTAGATATCCGCGACGCGATTGAGCATCTCGGGCAGCTGACCCGTCTCTTCACCGACCTGGATCATTGAGGTCACCATCTGCGGGAAGACGCCGGATTGCTCGAGGGGCACGGAGAGCGGCTCACCGTCGCGGACACGGTCATGCACGCGCTCCAGCGACTTTGCGATGACGACATTATCGAGCGTGTCACGCGTGATGGAGATAGACTGCAAGATAGGTACCCCGGAAGCCATGAGCGTACCAAACGTGCGGGCGAAGCGTGAGACCGAGACGATTTGCACGAAGGTCCCCACCTTGGGCAGACGGAAGATCATGCGATCGAAGAGTTCCTTGCCCTTCTCGGTCGACAACCACTGCTTGAGCAAGAAGTAGATACCGAACACGAGGATGGGGGTGGCCCACCAGTAGACCGTGAGCAGCTGGGAAATGCCGATGACTAACTTCGTCAGCGGGGGCATCTCCGTTTTTTGGCCATCGAGGAGCTTCTGGAAGGAAGGAACGACCTTCACCATGAGGATGTAGACGATGATGATGGCCACGGACATGACGACGCCCGGGTAGACTAGCGCGGACTTGACCTTCTTCTGGATACGCTCGGCCTTTTCGCGGAACTTCGCAAGACGGTCGAGGACCTTGTCGAGCACGCCACCCGCCTCGCCGGCGCGGATCATATTGACGAAGAGCTTATCGAAGACCTTGGGATGAGCCTGCATGGCTTCGGAAAGGTTGTTACCCTGGGAGACACTATCGGCGATATTAGCGAGGATGACTTTGAAGGCTGGATTGCGCTCCTGCTTGGTGATGAGTTCGAGGGCGCGCAGGAGCGGCAGGCCTGCGACGATGAGCGTCGCCAGCTGACGCGTCATGATCGTCACGTCATTCTGGCTAACCTTGGAGCCAAACGTGAAACCAGCCTTGGCCGGGGCGGCCTGAGCGGCGGCGGGCTTCGCCGAGCCGGCGTCGTTAGCGAGGGTCGTGACCATGAGGCCCTTCGCCATGAGTTTCTGGCGGGCCTGTTCGTCATTGGTGGCTTCGATCTTGCCGGAGGTCTGCGCCCCGTTGCGATCGATGGCGGTGTACTTATAGTCGGGCATGGGAGTAGTGGGGGGTTGTGAAAGTTAGGTGTACTTAAGGACTTCCTCAATGGAGGTATGGCCGTCGAAGATGCAGCGCAGGCCGTCCTCACGGAGCGGACGCATCCCTGATTCGATGGCCTTCTGCTTCAGGACGAGCGTCGGGGACTTCTGCGTGATGAGCGAGCGGAGCTGGTCGTTGATCGTCATCAGTTCGAAGAGGCCTTGGCGGCCCTTGTAACCAGAACGATTACAGTCGGCGCAGCCTTTTCCGTAGTAGAATTTCTTGTTAGCAATCTCAAGAGCATCGACATCGAGCATATTGATGACGTCCTTGTCCGGCTCGTAGGCCGTACGGCAGGTCTTGCAAACGCGACGGAGCAGACGCTGGGCCAGTACGCCCTCGAGGGAGGCCGAGATGAGGAACGGCTCTAGCCCCATGTCGATGAGTCGGGTGACGGCGCCGGGGGCATCGTTGGTGTGGAGCGTGGAAAGTACGACGTGGCCGGTCAGCGAGGCCTGCACGGCGATTTGCGCGGTCTCGAGATCTCGGATTTCACCGACCATGATAGTGTCCGGGTCCTGTCGGAGAAACGAGCGGAGCGCGGCGGCGAAGGTCAGCCCGACTTGGTGATTGATGGGCACCTGCATGATACCTTCGACTTCGTATTCGACGGGGTCTTCGGCGGTCAGGATTTTGACGTCCTCGGTGTTCACCTCGCGGAGCGCCGAGTAAAGCGTGGTCGTCTTACCGGAGCCGGTCGGACCGGTGACGATGAAGATACCGTTCGGACGGCCAACCATCGCGCGGATGCCTTCCTTGATATCGTCGTGCATCGAGAGAGCCTCGAGGCTCAGATTGACCACGGTCTTGTCTAGAATTCGGAGCACCACGGATTCGCCAAACTGGGTCGGCAGAGTCGACACGCGCAGGTCGATCTGGCGGCCACTGATGGTCGTCTTGATGCGTCCGTCCTGCGGCACGCGTCGCTCAGCGATGTTGAGCGAAGAGAGGACTTTGACGCGGGCAATGACGGCGGAGGCAAGGTTCTTGGGCGGAGGCGCCATTTCGTACAGCGAGCCGTCAATGCGGAGACGGATGCGGAACTCATGCTCAAACGGCTCGAAGTGGATGTCTGAGGCCTTGGCCTTGACGCCTTCCTGAAGGACGAGGTCAACGAAGCGGATGATCGGGGCCTGGCTGGCCTGCTTGGTGACATCCTCATCAGTGACGGCAGCGGTATCGACCTCGCCGAATTCGCCGAGCAGGTCTTCCATCGAGGAAGAGGTGGCTTCGCCGTAGACGCGCGTGACGGCGGCCTCGACCTGCGCCGGGTCGGCCACGGCTAGTTCGATATCCTTCTGCAGGATGAAGCTGAGTTCGCTGATGACGGACGAGTTGAAAGGATCCTTCGCTAGGAGCGTCAGTTTACCGGCCTCGTCAGCGACGGGCAGCACGACGTACTTATGGGCCTGCGGCGCCTTAAGCAGTTTGGTCAGGGCTTCACCTGGGTCGGCCGGCACTGCGGAATAGTACTGGACCTGAAGGTGGTCGGCGATGGCCTGCAAGATGGTCGGACGGTCGGCCAGACCGGCATCAATGAGGCTCTCGCTGAACGACTTTCCGGTAGAGGCGTGGGACTCCCAGATCTCCTCGGCCTGGGCAGGCGTCACGAGGCCAGCCTCGAGGGCGATATCACGGATCACGTCACTGTGGTCGTCGAACATGGGAAGGGAGGGAAAGGAGTTGGGGAGGGTTTTAGCGCGCCGCAGCCCCGCCGCGCATGCGCTCGCGCATGGCCTCGGGGCTCTGGCAGTAGTTGAAGACTTCTTCTTCGGACACGGTGCCTTGGAAGAAAAGAGCGAGCAAATCGCTGTCGAGAGTGCGCATGCCGCGGGCGCCACCAGTCTCGATATCGGTGAGAAGCTGGTAGGTCTTGCCCTCACGAATCTTCGCGCCGATAGCGTCGGTGCGCAGCATAATCTCAAACGCCGCGACGCGCTTGTCGTCAGTGGTATGCAGTAGGCACTGCGAGATCACGGCGCTCAGGGAAGTGGAAAGCTGGGCGCGAATCTGATCGCGGGCGGTCGCCGGGAAAGCGTCGATGATACGGTCAATCGTGCGCGTGGCGCCAGAGGTATGGAGCGTGCCGAGGACGAGGTGACCTGTCTCCGCGGCGGTGACGGCAGCCTCGATGGTCTCGAGGTCACGCATCTCGCCGATGAGGATGACGTCGGGATCCTGACGGAGCGCGGAACGCACACCTTCCGCGAAGGAAGGCAGGTCGGCCCCGACTTCGCGCTGCGTGATCAGGCAGTTCTTGTGGGCGTGAGTGTACTCAATGGGATCCTCGATCGTGATGATATGCCCCTGTTCGTTCTCATTGATCCAGTTGATCATCGAGGCGAGCGTGGTGGACTTACCGGAGCCAGTTGGACCCGTGACGAGTACCAGGCCGCGGGAGCGGGTGAGGATATCCTTGATGACCGGCGGAAGTCGTAGCTGCTCGAGCGTGAACATGGCCGACGGCAGCAAGCGCAGGACCATGCCATGGCCGCCGAGGCCGCGGAAGGCATTGACGCGCAGGCGCGTCTTATCGCGGAAGGAGAAGGCGAAATCGCAGCCGCCATCGGCAGCGAGGCGGGCGTTCTGGCCCGGCGGAACAATGGCCATGACCATAGTCTTGGCTTCGGCCTCCGTGAGGGCCGGGCCGTCGATGGAGATGATTTCGCCGTTGACGCGGAGGCTAGGGGAACGACCCACGCGGATGTGCAAGTCCGAAGCGCCATTCTCGATCATAGCCTCCAGCAGCTGATTCATCTCGTAGGCCATAGGGTCAGATAACGTCGTCGGCGACGGTGGCACCGAGCACTTCCTCGATGGTGGTCATGCCCGAGGCGACCTTACGCTGACCGTCTTCGCGCATGGTGCGCATGCCGGCCTCGCGGGCCTTGCGCCGTAGGTCGACGAGGTTGGAGCCGCCGTAAATCATCTCCTGAACCTCCTCGGTGATGACAAAAAGCTCAAAGACACCGCGACGACCCTTGTAACCACGTTCGCCACACTTCGGGCAACCGGCGCCCTTCATGGGCGTGGCGCTGGCGAGGTCCTGCTCCGTCATGCCGATGGAGTAGAGTTCCTTGGAGGTCGGCTTATAAGGGGCCGCGCAAGCCTGGCAATTGCGACGCACCAGCCGCTGCGCGAGCGCGCCGCGCAAGGCAGCGGACACGAGGAAGGGCTTCACGCCGATGTCGACGAGTCGGGTGACGGAGCTGACGGAGTCATTGGTGTGCAGGGTCGAGAACACCATGTGGCCGGTGAGGGCCGCATTGACCGCGATTTCCGCCGTCTCTAAATCTCGGATTTCACCAATCATCACGATATTGGGCGCCTGACGAAGCATCGCACGCAGGGCAGCGGAGAAAGTCATCCCGACGTCGCGCTTCACCTGCACCTGGTTAATCCCAGCCATCTGGTATTCGACGGGATCTTCGACGGTGATGATCTTTCGGTCCGGCTTGTTGATGTAGTTCAGGGCCGAATAAAGCGTGGTGGACTTACCCGAACCGGTCGGTCCGGTAACAAGGAAAACGCCATCCGAGCCCGAGATCAGGCCCTGGAACTTGGCTTGGTCGTCGGCGAAGAAACCCAGCTCAGGCAGGCCCAGCTTGAGGCCCTCCTTGTCGAGGATTCGCATGACAATCGATTCGCCGTAGACGGTCGGGAGCACCGAGACGCGCAAGTCGATATCGCGTCCACCGGTGCGGGCCTGGATGCGACCGTCCTGCGGAATCCGCTTCTCGGCGAGCGAGACTTCCGCCATGAGCTTAAGTCGGGAAATGATTGAAGGCTGGAGGCGCTTGGGTGGGCCCTTCATCTCTTGCAGAACGCCGTCGACGCGGAAACGGACGCGGAAACGCTTCTCCAGAGGCTCGAGGTGAATGTCCGAAGCCTTTCGACGGATGGCGTCGACGATGAGCGAGTTGACGTAACGAATGATCGGCGCGTCGTCTTCCTTGACGTCGCCGCCTTGCGGGAGCTCGACGGATAGGCCGTCATCACCGCTCTTGCCAAGGATGTCGGAATAGGAATTAGATCCCCCGATCTGACCTCCGTTATAACAGCGTGAAATGGCTTCCTTGAGGGCATCCGGAGGAGCCAGCTTGGGGTTGATGGCGAGCTTGAGCACGCGGGAGACGGAATCGATGGTCTCAGTATCGAGCGGATCCGAGATGGCCAAGAGCAGCTCGGTGCCATCCATCTGTAGCGGCAGGATATTATGCTTCTCGGCCTGTTCGCGGCTGATGAGCTTTAGGATATCATCGGAGGGCGTGACCTGGGCGACATCCACGATCTCCATGTCAAACTCCTGGCTGAGGGCGGCCGTAATCTTAGTCCACGCGACCTTGTTAGTCTCGACCAACTTGGCGATGGCGAGGGTGTCGGCATTCTGGCCATCCGGGACGGGTTCAATGGCGGCACGGGCCTCAGTCACATCGGCAAGAGACACCAGTCCCTTGTCCTGAATGAATTGGATGACGTAGTCGTCGGCGGTCGTCACAGTGGGGAAATCCGGAGCGGAAGATAGGGTAGGGAGATTGTTCCTCAGAGAGGAGAACAATGGGGAAAAACACCCTAAATCGGGGCACCTTACCCGCAACCGCAAATTAACCAAAGATGGCCGTATTTATAGAGCTGGAAGCCGGCCGACCAGCGCCGCGACCTGCGCACGCAGGAATCCCAGCTCTCCGTCGTTCCAAAAAACGAGATCCGAACGCTTAACCTTCTCCGATAGAGGCATTTGTGAAGCGATACGGCGTGAAATATCCTCATCGGTGAGGCCCTTTTCGATCAGGCGAGACCTCCGTGTCTCTTCGGAGCAAGCGACACACACGACGAACCCGAATCCTGTGGTCAGGTTTTTTTCAAAAAGGAGCGGGATTTCGACCACGTGATGTCGTTTCGTATCTACGACGGCCACTTGCCGGAGTCGGGCAACTTCGGGATGCGTCAGGCCTTCAAGGAAGGCCAGTTCCGCTGGCTCATTGAAAACCTTAGCCGCGATCCATCGGCGGTCAGGCCGGCCGTCAGCCCCCAGGCAGGCGTCGCCCCAGCGGGCCCGTAGTTGGCTGACGCAATCGGCGGACTCCAAGACCTGTCGCGCGAGTTGATCGGCATCGACGACATTGAATCCGAGCTCCGCAAAGCAGGCGGCCGCCGCGGACTTGCCGCAGCCGATACCGCCCGTGAGTCCGATGACCATGCCCCACCCTACCTTCCCGGTCGCCCGAGAGCAAACCTCAAGCGGGGCTGGGCGAGGACTGCAGACCGGGTCCAGCGTCGGCGGCTGGATTAGCCGGAGACTGGGCGGCGTCCGCCGCCGGAGCAACCGCCACGACGGGACCGGCGATCGGCGTCTGAATGGAGCCAGTCTTAAGGATTTCCATCACATGCACGCCGTCGAGGGTCTCATACTGCAGGAGCGCCTCGGCGATCTTACGATGGGCTTCGGCGTTATCGGCAATGAGTTTCTCAGCACGGACATACTGCTCCTGCACAATAGCGGAGATGGCCTCATCGATGCGGCGCGCGGTGGCGTCGCTGTGATTCTGGGTGCGCGAGATTTCGCGACCGAGGAAGACGGTGTCAGAATTTTCGCCAAAGGCGATGGGACCTAGATCGCTCATGCCCCAGTCGCAGACCATCTGGCGCGCGAAACGCGTGGCCTGCTTGATGTCGCTCGAGGCGCCGTTGGAGATCTCGCCCGAGATGACCTTCTCGCCGATGCGGCCAGCCATGGCCATACAGATATAATCGAGCAGGCGCTTACGGGAGTAACCGAGGATTTCCTTGGTGGGCATGAGCATAGCCATGCCGAGGGCGCGTCCGCGCGGGATGATGGTAACCTTGTGGAGCGGCAGCGCACCGTCATCAATGAGGGCCTGCACCACGGCGTGGCCAGCCTCGTGGTAAGCGGTGTTCTTGAGGTCGGACTCGTCCATGACCTTCTTGCGCTCGCGGCCGTAAGCAATCTTGTCGCGGGCTTCCTCGATATCCGACATCTCGACCTTCTCGCGATTACGACGGCCCGCGTGGAGGGCGCCTTCGTTGAGGAGATTGGCCAAATCGGCGCCGGACATACCGGTCGTGATGCGCGCAACGCGCTGCAGGTCGACGGACGGAGCGAGCTGGAAACGCTTGGCGTGCACGGCTAGGACGGCCTCGCGACCACGCAAGTCAGGCAGGTCGACAAAGACTTGGCGGTCGAAGCGACCTGGGCGGAGCAAGGCGGAGTCGAGGACGTCGGAGCGGTTGGTGGCACCGATAACGATTACGCCTGCTTGGCCATCGAAACCATCCATCTCAACGAGCAAGGAGTTGAGGGTCTGCTCGCGCTCGTCGTTGCCGCCACCGACGCCGGCGCCGCGCTGGCGGCCGACCGCATCGATTTCATCGATGAAGATGATGCAGGGGGCGAGCTTGCGGGCCTGTTCAAAGGTGTCGCGCACGCGGGCGGCACCAACGCCGACGAACATCTCGACGAAGTCTGAACCACTGATGCTGAGGAAAGGCACGCCGGCCTCGCCGGCGACAGCGCGGGCGAGCAGGGTCTTACCCGTGCCAGGAGGGCCGACCATGAGCACGCCCTTCGGGATGTTTGCACCAATCTTGGTGAAACGCTTCGGGTCCTTCAGGAAATCGACGATCTCCTTCACCTCTTCCTTGGCCTCATCGCAACCAGCGACGTCCTTGAAGGTCGTGGATTCCTTATCGGTGGAATTAAGGCGCGCGCGGGATTTCGCGAACTGCATCGCGCCGCGGTTGGCGTTCTTGAGGAACCGGTACATCATGAACAGCACCACCCCGGAGATGAGGAGCGTGGGCAGCACGTTGTAGAGGAACATCGTCCAGCCAGTCTGGGCCGGAACTTCCTTGAAAGAGTCGCGGGAGACGGAAGCCTGGAGCGCCTCGAATGCCTTTTCGGTCAGACTACCATCGGCGAAGAAACGTGCCTTCTCGTCCTCCTTGGCGCCGGCGACTTCGAGCTCACCCGTGATGTGCACCCAGCGATTGTTACCGCCGGTCGGGTTAGGCTGAATCGTGAGGTTCTTGATCTTCTTCTCCTGGGCGTAAGCGAGAACCTGGGTAACCTCCAGCCTCTGGACGGCGTTACGGGACTCCGCGCCCGGAAAATTGAAAAGGGCGATGATGGCGGCCATCAACAGCAGCCAGACCAGCACGGGTTTGGCGTTCAAGCGGGGGCCGTTCTTATTATCATCCGGCTGGTCGTTTTGACTCATGGGCAGAAGATTTAACCTAAGCAGAGGCCAAGCCAAGTCAACCGGAGAGCCCCCTTCGTAGGCCCGGCCAGACGGCTGGACTCGGCTGGCGGCAGGCCCGGCACCCAGAGAATCTCGGAACCGGCCAGCACCACCGGGAGAGCTTCCCGCCTTTCCGCTGGGATTTTACGGTTGATGAGTAGGTCCGACAGTTTGGCCGACCCGGATGAGCCGAGCGGCTGGTACCGATCGCCTTCCATCCGTCCACGCCAAGCAAGCGCCGAGACCGGCGCGACAAGATAGACCTCATTCGCGGGGGAGATCTCGCCGCGGGACAGGCTTGCCCACAGGGTCGCGTCGACTTCCACGATTTCGGCCATCAAGCCGCATTCATCGTCAAGCAAACCCATCAGCAAGCACCGCGCATCCGGACCGAAGGGTGGAGTCTCCGTCAGCACAGAAAGTTCTCCGCCCTTCACCCGCACAACGACGCCGCGCACGGTGGATCGCGCGTCACTCCCGGCGACAACCGCCGAAAGCAGCGGCTGAAGAGATTTCGCACTGGGATCAGCGACTCCATGGCGATGCAAGAACTCACGTAAGCATTCCTGCACCAAGCCCTCTGGGCGATCCTTGAGGGCGCCAACAGGCATGGTGCCGGCAGCGGTGACGACACAGCCTAACTCCTGGGCCCAACTGGACAAGGCCGCCTGAGCCTCGCCGATGATCCGGGCGGAACGGGTGAAGCCTTCGGCGTATCCAACCCCTAGGGCCGCTTCGCCACCTTCGGCTAGCCAAGCGCGGATGCGGTTGCGGGCCGCAATAGGTAAAGCATTCGTCGCATCCTCGCGCCAAGGAATCCCGGCGGCCTGAAGCGAAGCCAGCAGGGCCGACTTTGCGATCCCGGCGGCAATCAGCGGTCGCCAGCGGCGGTGGCCATCGCGGAAATCTTGCAGCACCCGCGGAGCAGCGAGACCGGCGAGCCCGGCGCCGCGAGCAAGACGGAGCAACGCGTTCTCGACGACGTCGTCGAGGTGATGCGCGGTGCAAAGGAGTTTAAAACCGAGACCCTGACGCTGTTCGGCAAAGAACGCATCACGGGCAGAACGCAGGTCTGCCTCCGAAGCGCCCCCCTGCTCTTCCCTCATTCCGAGCACGCAAGGTACGCCGAGGGCGGCGCACAAAACCGCGACGAAACGGGCGTCTTCCGCCGAAGCTTCGCCCCGCACGCGGTGATCGAAATGCAAGACGCGCAATCTCGGGCGCACGGCGTCGTCTGCCCAGAGCGCGCAGAGCAGGTAGACCGAGTCCGCACCACCCGAAACCGCGACAGCGATAGGTCCGTTTCCTTCGGGCGCCGAAGGCAAGCGGGGCAACCGCAAAGCGGCCGCGCGCAAGGCATCAGGAGTGGGCAGGCTCATCGGCACGCGTTCAGACTACGTCACACCGAAGCCCTGCCAATCCAAAGCGGACGTCAGAACGACAGCGTTTCCTTGCCGTACCAGCGACGGAGCGCTTCGGGCACGCGCACAGTGCCGTCGGCCTGGAGATTGTTCTCCAAGATGGCGGCGAGGACGCGCGGTAGGCCGAGGCCGGAGCCGTTGAGGGTGTGGACGAACTCCGGCTTCCCATCCTTCGGGCGGAATCGTATCCCCGCGCGACGGGCCTGGAAGTCGGTAAAGTTGGAGCAGCTCGACACCTCGAGCCAGCGCTTCTGGCCGCCGGCCCAGACCTCAAGGTCATACTGTTTGCTGTGGGAGAAACCGATGTCGCCGGCGCAGATCATCAACACGCGGTAAGGCAGGTTCAGTTTCTGGAGCAGGCGCTCGGCGTCGCCGCGCAGGAGCTCGAGTTCTTCGAAAGACTTGTCTGGGTGCGTCCACTTCACGAGCTCGACCTTGTCGAACTGGTGCAGGCGGTTCAGGCCGCGCACGTGCGCACCCCAGCTGCCCGCTTCGCGTCGGAAGCACGGCGTGTAGCCGACGCGCTTCACCGGCAGCGAGGCTTCGTCCAGGATCTCGTCGCGATAGAAATTCGTGACCGGCACCTCGGCCGTCGGGATTAGGTAGAAATCATCCGTCTGCGCGTGGTACATCTGCCCTTCCTTGTCGGGCAGCTGGCCCGTGGCCGTGGCGGAAGCAGCGTTGACGAGCAACGGCGCGTGGACCTCCGTGTAGCCGTTGGCGCCGGCCTCCTCGAGGAAGTATTGAATGAGCGCACGAACGAGGCGGGCCATGTCGCCGATATAGAACGGGAAACCCGCACCAGCGACCTTCACGCCACGCTCGAAGTCGATCGCCTTGCTGAACCAGGCAATGTCCCAGTGCGGCTTGGCGGCCGGGGAGATCAACTGCGCATGATCGCCCCACTCGAGGATGACCTTGTTGTCGGCCTCGGTGCGACCTTCGGGCACGGAGTCGTGCGGGATGTTCGGGACGGAAAGCGCGGCGGTCTTCATCTGCTCATCCGCTTCGGAGACCTTCTTCTCGAGCTCCTTCACCTTGGCGGAGGCGGCCTTCATCTCGGCGACCTTGGCCTGGAATTCCGGCGAGCCCTTCGGCATCGCGGCCATCTCCTTGTTCGCGGCGTTCTGGGCGGAACGGGCGACCTCGAACTCGGCCACCGCGTGGCGGCGGGCTTCGTCAGCGGCCAGGACGGCGTCGAGGTCGACCTGGAACTTCTTGCGGGCGACGCCCTTGCGGACGAGGTCGATGTTTTCGCGGAGGAACTTGGGATCCAGCATGGGCCGACTTTGCCCAAATCCCCCGCCCTAGGGCAACGGGGAATTATCGCCCACGCTGGATTCGTCCGGCGAGGAAACGGGCGACCCAGAGCGCGGTTTCCCGCTCCACGCCGGCGACGCTCAGCTTCAAGTCCTCTCCGCCGTCGACCTTGAATTCGACCTGGAAGCTCGTGGCGTAGCTATTGCGCCCGCGACGCGTGGCCTCGGTCAGCCGGCAGGAACGGACGTCATGCCAAGCGGCCGACTTGGTGCGATAGACGCCCAGGGCGCCGGTGCGGACGGAGAACTTCCCCCCAGCGAGCTCCACGACCGTCCGGCCGGCGACGGTCATGATCGTGAGGCCGATGAGCGCGACGGAACCGAGCAGAAAAGGGATGCCGAAGAGCGACATCATCCAATTGAACTTACCTTGGGCTATCTGCGTGCCGTAGATCCCGCCGAGCGAGCCACCGGCCCACACCAGAGTGAAGGGCACGAGGAAGAAGGCGATGCAGCTGCGGGTCGAAAGGCTGAGCCGGAAGCCGTCCATGGTCTCGACGAAGTCCACGCCCTTGGGCGGAGCCGTCACCGGCACGATATTACGGTCCGCGAAAGGCACCGCCGTCTGGCAGGCCGCCAACGGGAAAGTCTCCTCGCAGAAGCGGCAGACCGCCACGCCTTGGGCGGGTGCGATATCGGCCGCCTGGATCGGCAGCCCGCAATCCGGACAATGAAGTTCCACGCGCGCATCGTGGACGCATCACGGGAGATGCCAAACAGATAAGCCCCGCCGCGCGAACGGCGGGGCCTATTTTGCTATGCTTTCGCTTAGACTCGGCTCGCCTCAGGGGCGAAGACTTCGTCAGGACGGAAGAAACGGCAGACCTCGGCTTCCGCGGCGGCGGGGCTGTCGGAGGCGTGGCAAACATTACGCATCATCTCGGTGCCGAAATCGCCACGGATGGTGCCCTTAGGAGCCACTTTAGAATTGGTCGGTCCGAGAAGTTCGCGGACGCGGGAAATGACATTGTCACCGACAAGGACGGCGACGATCACCGGACGGGAAGACATGAACGCTTCGATCTCGGGGTAGAAGGGCTTGTCGGCGACGTGAGCGTAGTGCTCGCGGAGCTGAGCCGTCGTGAGACGGGTCATCTTGCTGGCCAGGATTTCGAAACCGGCGGCTTCGAAGCGGGCGAGGACGGTGCCGCACAGACGACGTTCCATGCAGTCGGGCTTAAGGATGATAAGAGTCTTTTCCATAGGGTGCCCCTCGTACTGAAGGGTCGTTCAGTATTCGGTTTTAAGGCCTAAAACACAAGCCCGAACCTTAAAATGCCCCTGAAAACGTCCTAATTACCCTTAAAAACGAGACAAATCGCCTGAGCCGCGAGGGCTTTCCCCTGCCCGATCGAGTCCATCCCCTCATTGGTCGTGGCCTTGATACCTACCTGGGAGGGGGAAATTCCGATGATTCCAGCCACCGACGCCTTCATCGCCTCGACGTGCGCCATGACCTTTGGGCGCTCCCCGATGATCACGATATCGATGTTTCCGACCACCCAGCCGCCGTTGGCCTTCGCTTCAGCGACGGCCTTTTTCACGATGATGGCGGAATCCAATCCTTTGATGGCCGCGTCGGTGTTGGGGAAATAGTGTCCGATATCACGCAAGCCAGCCGCACCGAGGATCGCATCAGCAGCGGCATGCAGCACGACGTCAGCATCGGAATGCCCGTCCGGTCCGACGTCCGAAGGGATCCGCACACCGCCCAAGACGCACGGACGCCCGGCGACAAGCGGGTGGATATCATACCCGAGACCGACACGAAAGGCTGGCTGGGGCTGGTTCATGCCCCGTTCTTAGGCGATATTACGGCCAAAGGGAAGCCCTCGCACAAAACCCTTGAAACACCCTCCTCGAGGAGACATTTTGTGGACCTGTCAGTCTTCAGGCGCGGTAGCCAAGTGGTAAGGCCGGGCTCTGCAAAAGCCCCATGCGTCGGTTCAATTCCGACCCGCGCCTCCAGTTTAAAACAAGAAGGGCGTCCCGAAGCGGGACGCCCTTCTTCTTTCCTGACCGCAGACTTAGCGGACGGTCTTGCTGAGATTAGCGACGCCGTTGACCTTCGAGTTCACACGCAGACGCAGTCCGTTGAGGCGAATGAAGCCCGTGGCATCGTCCTGATTGTAAGCCTTGGTCGGATCCGCCTCCATCGTGGCGATGTGCGGATTGTAGAGGGAGCGCGGGCTCTTGCGGCCGGCCACATAGACGCTGCCCTTGTAGAGCTTCACGCGGACGGTACCGGTGACGTTGCGCTGCGACTCGGTGATGAGAGCCTGGAGAGCGAGACGCTCCGGAGCATACCAGAAGCCGTTGTAGACGAGCGTGGCGTAACGCGGGACGAGCGAGTCGCGCAGATTCATCACCTCGCGGTCCATGGTGAGGGACTCGATCTGACGGTGGGCGAAGTGCAGGATGGTGCCACCGGGGGTCTCGTACACGCCGCGGCTCTTCATGCCGACGAAGCGGTTCTCGACCATATCGACGCGGCCGACGCCATGGCGGCCGCCGATCTTATTGAGGGTGCGCATGACGCCGAGGGGGTCGAGTTTCTTGCCGTTGACGGCGACGCAGTCGCCCTGGCGGAACTCGAGTTCAGCGTACTCGGGCTTGTTCGGAGCGTCTTCCGGGGACACGGAGAGCTTGAACATGGCCTTGTTCGAAGGATGGAAGGCGTCCATCCACGGATCCTCGAGGATGCCGGCTTCGAACGAGATATGGAGGAGGTTGCGGTCGGAGGAGTAAGGCTTCTTGGCGCTGGCTTCGACGGGGATCTTATTATCGGCGCAATAGGCGATCATCTCGGCGCGACCGGGGAAGTCCTTACGGAATTCTTCATTGCGCCAAGGGGCGATGATCTCGAGGTCCGGGGCGAGGGCCGCGCAGGTGAGCTCGAAGCGGACCTGGTCATTGCCCTTGCCGGTGGCGCCGTGGGCGATGGCGGTCGCGCCTTCCTTACGGGCGATCTCGACCATGCGCTTGGCGATGAGCGGGCGCGCGATGGAGGTGCCGAGGTAATACTGGCCTTCGTAGATGGCGCCAGCCTGCATCATGGGGAAGATGAAGTCGCGGGCGAACTCAGCCTGGAGGTCGTCGACGTAAAGCTTGGAGGCGCCGGTCTTCATGGCCTTCTGCTTGAGTCCCTTGAGTTCGTCTTCCTGGCCGATGTCGGCGCAGAACGCGATCATCTCGGCGTTGTGCTTGTCCTTGATCCAGGAAAGGAGGACGGAGGTGTCGAGGCCACCGGAGTAGGCCAGGACGATTTTCTTCTTCTTGCTCATGTTAGTGGGATGGAAAAATCAGCCGCGCGGGGCGGCGAGGTGGGCGAGGATGGCCTTCTGCACGTGCAGACGGTTCTCGGCTTGGTCGAAGATGATGCTCTGCTTGCTCTCGAGGACTTCGGCGGAGACTTCTTCGCCGGGGTGGGCCGGGAGACAGTGCATGAAATAGGCGGAGTGCTTAGCCAAGGACATCAGCTTCGCGTTGACCTGATAGGGCTGCATGGTGCGCAGGCGTTCGGCCTTCTCGGCTTCCATGCCCATGCTGACCCAGACGTCGGTGTAGACCATATCGGCGCCCTTCACCGCGGCGGCAGGATCGGTCGAGAACGTGAAGGTCTCCGGCAGGCCGTCTTTCTTCAACTGGGCGCGGATCTCGGCGCCAGGCTCGTAGCCGGCCGGGCCGGAGAGCGCGATCTCGACGCCGAGGGCGGCGCCACCGAGCACGAAAGAGTTAGCCATGTTGCAGGCGGTATCACCGAGGAAGGCGACCTTCTTGCCCTTGAGCGAGGCGGCGTATTGTTCCGGTCGACCCGGTGCGTAGCGTTCGGCGAGCGTGAACATGTCCGTCATGAACTGGCACGGATGCAGGAAGTCGGACAGCGCGTTGACGATCGGCATCGTGCCGCAGCGCGCGAACTCCTCGAGGAGGGCGTGCTCGTGGCAACGGATGACCATGCCGTGAAGGTAACGGGAAAGGACGCGCGCGGTGTCCGCCACGGTCTCGCCGCGGGAGATCTGCAGGTCGTCGGCGTTGAGCATCACCGGCTGGCCGCCGAGCTCGTGGACGCCGACCTGGAAGGAGACGCGGGTACGGGTGCTCTTCTTGAAGAACATCAGACCCCACGACTGCTGCGCGAGGGCGACCCCGGCGGACTTGCCTCGTCCGGCCTTGAGCGCCGCAGCCGCGGCGAAGACCTGAGCCGTTTCGGCCGGACTCAGGTCGGTCTCCTTTAGGAAATGACGCATCTCGGAAAGCGTTTGAACATAGGCCTCCAGTCCTGTTTGGACAGCGGAAAATAAGGGCGGGGAAACGCTCAGGCGGCCTTCCAACCGCCAAGGACCTGACGCAGGATCGCCACAGCCTCGGCCAGCTCCTCGGGAGAGGCGTTGAGCGGAGGCAGCAGACGCACGGCCACCCCGCCCGCCGGTGCAGTCAGGATGCCGGCCTCGCGCAGGGCGGCGACGACGGGTACCGGGTCGATGTTCAGGATGACGCCGACCATGTAGCCGGCTCCGCGTACTTCCTTCACAAGGTCCGGGCGGAGTTCGACCAATTTGCGGAGTTCGGCGTGCCAGCCGACCGAGCGTTCGGCCACCTTGGCGACGAGCTGTTCGGCTTCGAGGATTTCGAGCACGGCCAGACCTGCGGTGGCTGCAAGTGGCCCACCGCCAAAGGTGGTGCCATGGGAACCAGCCTGGAAAAGATCGTCATGCGGAGGCGCCATCCAGATCGCACCAATGGGGAAGCCGCCGCCGAGGCCCTTGGCCATGGCGATCGCGTCAGGCTTCACGCCCGCATGCTCATAGGCGAAGAACTTTCCGGTCCGGCCGATGCCGCACTGGATCTCGTCGATCATGAAGAGCACATTGCGTGCGCGACAAATCTGTTCGACGCCGCGCAAGAAGGCAGGCGTGGCCGGATTGACGCCGCCTTCTCCCTGGATCGATTCGATCAGGACGGCGGCAGTGGTTTGGGCATTGATGGCCTTATCCCAGGCGGCAAGGTCGTTGAGCGGAACGGCGGTGAAGCCGGACAGCAACGGTCGAAAGCCTTTCTGGATCTTCTCCTGGGGCGTGGCGGACATGCCGCCAAAGGTACGGCCATGGAAGGCCTTCTCGGCGACGATGACGCCGATGCAGGCGCCTTCGGAGCCGGACTTGCGCTGGCCATGGAGACGGGCGAGCTTCAGCAGGCCTTCGTTGGCTTCGGCACCACTGTTGCAGAAAATGACGCGGCCGGGGCCGCAACGCAGCGCGAGGGCATGAGCCAGCTGGCCCTGCGGTTCGTTCCGGTAGAGGTTGCTCACGTGGACAAGCTTGCCGGCTTGCTCGGTGACGCGCTTGACCCAGTGCGGGTGGGCGTGGCCGACGGCGTTGACGGCGATACCTGAGGCGAAATCGAGGTAGCACTTACCGGCGGCGTCCCAGACGTACGTCCCCTGCCCCTTCACAAGCGTGATGGGCGGGGCGCCGTAGTTGTGGGCGACGTTGGCCGCGTAGTTGGCGGCGGTAGGATCTGTGGACGGCCCGTTCATCAACCGTGGACGATTTCGGTACCGATGCCTTTGTCGGTGAAGACCTCGAGCAGGAGCGCATGCGGGACGCGTCCGTCGATGAAGTGCACGCGGCGGACACCTTCCCTCAGAGCTTTCACGGCGCTGTCGACCTTTGGGATCATCCCACCGGCGATGACGCCCTTGCGCTTCAGTTCGTCGACTTCGCTGACCTTCAGCGTGGTGATGAGAGAGGACGGATCCTTCTCGTCGGCCAGCAGGCCGGGGACGTCGCTCATGAAGATGAGGCGGCGGGCCCGGAGGGAATTGGCCACGGCGGCGGCGGCGACGTCGGCGTTCGTATTGTAAGCCTGGTCATCGGCGTCGAGCGCGATGGGCGAGACGACCGGCAGGTGACCGTCGGCGAGGGCTTTCTTGATCAGTTTCGTCTTCACGAACTTGATGTCGCCGACGAAGCCGATGTCGACTGGCTGACCTTTGTCATCAGAACCGAAGAGCTTCTCGCAAAGATTGACGTGGTTGCCCGGCATGCCGAGCGGGTTAGCGCCGCGAGCCTTGAGGGATTCGCAAATCTGTCCGTTGATCTCGTTGTTGAGAGTGTCTTCGACGATCTTGACCGTCGCAGCGTCGGTAACGCGCATGCCGCCCCGGAACTCGGATTTGATACCGGCCTTGTCCATGGCCCGGGTGATGGCTTTGCCGCCGCCATGAACGACGACGACCTGGATGCCGACGGCGGCTAAGAAGGCGATATCCGTGGCGACGCGATCGCGGCCTTCGGGATTCGGATCATCCATGAAGCTGCCGCCGTACTTCACCACGAAGGTGGAGCCACGGAACTTGTGGATGTAGGGAAGCGCCTCGAGAAGGACCTCGGCTTTTTGCGTGGCAGGAATGCTCATCTTACGAGAGGGAGTGTCAGGATTACGGACGGGTGAGTAAACGGAAAACCTTATTCGCTCTTGTTGTAGTTCACGTAGCCGTCGGTGAGATCGGCGGCCAGAAGCCGGAACTTTGCGTCGCCGAGGTTAAGTTTGAGCCGGACCGCGAAACGGGCGGCCTTCACGACCAGTTTCCACTGGGGCTTGTTCTCGGGCAGGGGCTTACCGCCGAGGACGGCCGGAACGTCGTCGTAATAGATATCCAGTTTGGCTTCGTCGAGGCCGGTACGGGCATAGCCAGCGGCGTCGGCGAGGCGGCCCCAGTTCGGGTCTTCGCCGTACCAGGAGGACTTCACCAGGAGGGAGTTGCCGATCGCGCGGGCGATCTTCTCGGCGTCGGCGCGGGTGCGGGCGCCTTCGATCTCCACGGATACGACCTTGGTGATCTTCTCGCCGTCGCCGACAATCTTCTCCGCCAGGGCGAAGCAGACCTTGTCGAGGGCTTCCTGAAAGAGAGTGCGGAGGCCGACGGGAGCGGAGGCTCCTACGGACACGCCCGAGACGCCGGAGGCGAGGAGCAGGACGGTGTCGTTGGTGGACATGTCGCCGTCGACGCTAACACAGTTGAAGGATTGGTCGGAAGAGGACTTCAGAGCGGTCTTGAGCTCCACGGGCGAAGCGGCCGCGTCGGTACAAACGAAGGCGAGCATCGTGGCCATGTTGGGCTCGATCATGCCGGCGCCCTTGGCGATGCCGGCGATGGTGACGGTCTTCCCTTCCCAGACGAAGCGCGCGGTAACGGACTTCGGACGGGTGTCAGAGGTCAAGATGGCGTTGGCGGAGCGCACCCCTTCGGTGGCGTCGCGCGAAAGACGAGAGGCCGAGACCTTGATGCCCTCAGCGACCTTGGCCATCGGGAGCAGCTCGCCGATACGACCGGTGGAGCAGACGAGGAACGCGTCGGCAGGGGCGCCTACGGCGGCGGCGGCAAGCTTCGCCATCGCGACGGCGTCAGCATCGCCTTGGGCGGCAGTGCAGGCGTTGGCGTTGCCACTGTTGCCGACGATACCACGGATCTTGTCCGCGGAGACGGCGAGCAGATGCTGGCAGAAACGCACCGGGGCGGCCTTCACGTCGTTGGTCGTGAAGACGCCGGCGGCGGCGCACGGTTGGTCGGCGACGACGAGCGTTAGGTCGAGGCGGTCGAGACCCTTGTTACGGATATCGCAGCCGGCAGCGCCGACGCGGAAGCCGGGCACGTCGGAGACGCCCGGCGAATCATTAGTGAACTCGATGGACATGGAAAATCAGCGAAGGCCTTCGGACTCGTCCCAACCCATCAACAGGTTGAGATTCTGGACCGCCTGACCGCCGGCGCCTTTCAGGAGATTATCAATCACTGAGGTGATGATGAGGTTGCCCGTACGCGCGTCGGCGACGACGGAGCAGGCAACCCGGTTGGTGTTGGCCACGTGGGCCGTGTCAGGGAATTCACCCGACTTGAGCAAGGTCACGAAAGGCCGGCCGGCATAGGCCTTCTGCCACACGGCCTCGACCTGGGCGACGGTGACGCCAGGGGCGGGCACGACGATGGTTGTGGCGATACCCCGATGCATCGGGGCGAGGTGCGGATTGAACTGGACCACGACCGGCTGGCCGGCGGCCACGCCGAACTGTTCCTCAATCTCAGCGATGTGCCGGTGACCGGGGATACCGTAAGCCTTGATCGAGCTGTCGCGCTCCGAGAACAGGAAAGCCACGTCGGCCTTCTTGCCGGCGCCGGAGACGCCGCTGTAGGAGTTGATGATAAGACGCCCGGGCTCGGGCTTGAGCAGGCCTGCGCGCAGAAGCGGCACGAGCGGCACCTGAATGCTGGTCGGGTAGCAACCTGGACAAGCGATGAGCTTCGCGGATTTCCAGGCTTCATCGGTCTGCAGTTCCGGGATGACGTAACGGGCCTGCGCGACGAGCGCCGGGGCCGGATGGTCATGGCCGTAATACTTTTTGTATAAGCCAAGGTCGCGCAAACGGAAGTCGGCGGACAGGTCGAGCACCCGCTTCCCGGCCGCGACGAGCGGCTGGGCATATTCGGCGGCGACGCCGTGCGGGAGGGCCAAGAACCAGACGTCCACGTCGGACTTCGCGCATTCCTCGGGGGAGGACGCGGAGAAGACCAAGAGAGGGTCGACGACACCACGGAGACGCGGGATCTCGTCGGCCACGGACTTGCCGGCCAAGGTGCGGGAACAGACCGCGGCGAGCTTGACCCGGGGGTGGCGGGCCAGGACGCGGACGAGCTCCTCCCCGGTGTACCCGGAGGCGCCGACGATGCCGACCTTGGTCAGGTTTTGGGACATGGCTTGAGAGGATGGATTGGTTTGATGACGAAGTGATGGCGGGACACGGCTAACTGGGCAACAAAAAGGCCCCGGGGTGCCGGGGCCTTCGAGGTTTCCTGTCCCTTTGCGGATTAACGCTTGGAGAACTGGAAGCGCTTGCGGGCACCAGGGCGGCCGGGCTTCTTACGTTCGCGCATACGACCGTCGCGGGTAAGGAGACCTTCTTTCTTAAGAGGGGCGCGGAGGGTGGCGTCCATCTTCTGGATCGCGCGGGCGAGACCATGGGAGATGGCACCGGCCTGGCCGTTAGGGCCGCCGCCGATGACGCGGACGATGACGTCGAGCTGGCCGTCGAGGCCGGCGATCGTGATCGGGAGGGTGGCGGACTTCACCAGGGCCTCAGTGTAAAGGTATTCTTCGACGGGCTTGCCGTTGACGACGATGACACCGGTACCGCGGGAAAGGCGGATGCGGGCCGAGGCGGTCTTACGACGGCCGACGGCAAGGATAGCGGAGGACTTGGCGCTCATTAAAAAAGGGTAAGGGCGATTAGACCTTCTTAGCCTCGGGGAAAGGCTGAGGGTTGTTGGCGGCCTGGTCATGCTTATCGCCGGCGTAGACGCGCAGCTTCAGGAGCATGGCGTTAGCGAGGCGGTTCTTGGGGAGCATGCCCTTGACGGCATGGGTGACGATAAATTCGGGGCGACGCTCGCGCATAGCGGCGGCGGTCCGGCGGTAGGCAGTGCCGACCCAGCCAGTGTAGAACATGTAGGTCTTGTCCTCTTCCTTGGAACCCGTCAGGCGGACCTTATCGGCGTTGATCACGATGACGTAATCGCCGGTGTCGACGTGGGGGGTGTAGGTGGGCTTGTGGCGGCCGCGGAGAATATTGGCGATTTTGACAGCGAGGCGGCCGAGGATCTGGTCCTTGGCGTCAACGACATACCAGGTCTTGTCCTTGAGCTGCACGTTCTTGGCTAGCGTGGTCTTCATAAAGAGGGAAAGCGGGAACATGAGAAAGGACCCCCCTCCGTCAACACCCGAATGCACCCCAGAGGGGGTGTGGCTTAAATAGGCCAAAAACAAGGGAGGCGTGGGCTGAGCCACGCCTCCCTGCCCTACCCTTTGATGGGGGTGGTTTAGAAACGGAAGGTGGCGAAGACCCGGGCCCAGACGGCGGAGCCGGCCGTCTTGACCTGGCTGTCGGTGTTGTAGGCCCAATTGGCTCCCACGCCCAGTTCGCCACCCCGACCGACCTGACGGGTCAGATCCAAGGAGGCGCCCAAATAGCCGTAGGAGTTGCGCGCCGCGAAGCTGGTGGAGGAGGCGTCGGTGATGCCGCCGTAGAACTTGGATACGATGTCGCAGCCTGAAAGACCGATATTGGAACCAGCGAAGGACTTGGAACCGGCGAGTTCGACGGTCAGCTGCTCGAGATCGGTGCTGTAATAGATATAGGCCGAAGGCTTCAGGGAGAGATTCGCCAGGGAGAAGCCGAGGTAGATCTCGGAGTTCGCGGAGATCTGGGTGAAGCCGTCGGCGCCGATGGTGCGAGCCGTGCGGGTCGTCAGGCGCTGATAACCGAGGTCGAGCTCGCCAAAGGCGACGTCCTTACGCAGGCCGAAGGTATAGGTACGCTCCATGGCATCGGCGTTGAAGAAGTTGGCATAGGCCGAGGCTCCGGTAAGCCCCGGAAGATTGTAGTCCAAGGTGACCGCGGTCTGGAACAGGCCATCGACATCGGAGCGCTCGATACCACGGAAGACGTTCTTACCGTTCCACGAGGCGCTGCCGCGAAGGGAGAGGTCCGTGGTGGAGGCCGCGACGGGCGCCGGAGCGGGGCTCTGGGCGTTGACGCCGGCGACGAAAACGGAAAGAGCGAGGGCGGTGAGGGCGTGTTTCATAGAGTGATGTTTAGACCTTTATTTCCGCCCAAAAACAAACCATTGGCAAGCCCCAAGGGGCCGCCAACGGCGTGGTGCGGATTATGTAGAGATCCGGGACGATTACATCGACGCGATGATCGCGTCGCCGAACTCCGAGCACTTGATCTCGGTGGCTCCCTGCATCTGACGAGCGAAGTCGTAGGTCACGCGACCACCGCCAATCGCGCCGTTGAGTCCCTTGAGGACGAGATCGGCCGCTTCAATCCAGCCCATGTAGCGAAGCATCATCTCACCCGAGAGCACCACGGAACCCGGATTGACGACGTCCTTGTTCGCGTACTTCGGAGCGGTGCCGTGCGTGGCCTCGAAAATCGCATGGCCAGTGAGGTAATTGATGTTGCCGCCGGGGGCGATGCCGATGCCGCCAACCTGAGCCGCGAGGGCGTCAGAGAGGTAGTCACCGTTGAGATTAAGGGTCGCGATGACGTCGAAGTCGGTCGGGCGGGTGAGGATCTGCTGGAGGGTGATGTCCGCGATGGCGTCCTTGATGATCAGGCCGGCACCCGGCTTGCCTTCGGGAATCTTGCACCAGGGTCCGCCGTCGATTTCCTCGGCGCCGAACTCGCTCTTGGCGAGGTCGTAGCCCCACTTCATGAAAGCGCCTTCGGTATACTTCATGATATTACCCTTATGGACGAGGGTCAGCGACTTGCGCTTGTTCTCAATGGCGTACTGGATGGCCGAACGGATGAGGCGCTCGGAGCCTGGGCGGGAGACCGGCTTGATGCCGAGGCCGACGGTGGCGGGCTGTTCGGCACCGAAACGGATCTTCTTAAACTCCTTCGGGAAGTTCGTCTTGATGAAGTCGAGCGTCTTGAGGGCGATCTCGGAACCGGCTTCGAAATCGATGCCGGCATAGATGTCCTCGGTGTTCTCGCGGAAGATCACCATATTGACCTTACCAGGATTCTTCACCGGAGAAGGTACGCCCGTGAACCACTGGACGGGGCGGAGGCAGACGTAGAGGTCGAGCTGCTGACGGAGGGCGACGTTGAGGGAACGGATGCCGCCACCGGTCGGCGTGGTCAGCGGGCCCTTGATGCCGACGAGGTAGTCACGGAAAGCGGTGAGCGTCGCCTCAGGCAGCCAGTCGCCGGTCGCCTTGAAGGACTTTTCGCCCGCAAGGACTTCGAGCCACTCAATTTTGCGCTTGCCGGCGTAGGCCTTGGCGACCGCGGCGTCGAGGACGCGGACGGAGGCGCGCCAGATGTCCGGGCCAGTACCGTCGCCTTCGATGAAGGGGACAACCGGATGGTCAGGGACGGTCAGTTTGCCGTTGGCGATCGTGATACGGCCGGATGCAGGGGAGCTCATAGTAAGAAGGCAGATAACAAACCGTGTTCAGGGGGCCTCTTTCAAGCCAATACGCTGGTCGGCATGCTAGGGAAAAGAAAAGGACCCCCTTGCGAGGGTCCTTGTTATAACCGGGAGTGCCGGCGCCATCCGCCCCGAGGGACGGAAAAGACTAGGAAGAATTACTTCTTCTTAGCTTTGGTGGCCTTCTTGGCGCTCTTCTTAGCAGCAGCCTTCTTTTTAGCCATAGGTGTGTCCTTTTTTTGGATCGTTGTTGGGTTTGAGGGCAGCGCCTGAAGCGCCACCCTGACGATTCGCCCCACGCTCACCCGGGCGTTGCGCGCCTGGCGGGTGATACGAGTACGGAGCTCCGACGGTACGCGGAAAGAAACCTGGCGGGACCGGGTGGTCTCCAGGGAAGGACGGGAGTCATCGTAACGGTTGAGCGCGTGACGGATCACTTCGCTCAAGGTGCTCAAACCGGACCGATGCTGGAAGGCGACCACTTCAGAGTGCAACTTCGGGGGAAGTGACACGGTGATGAGGCTTTCTGCGCTCGGGGTTTCGGTTCGGTTCGTCACGTTGCGGTTAACTCTTGATAAGATACATAGGTATAACCTGCGCTTGCGCAAGAGGAAACTTTCATGTCACGGGAACGTCTCCGACGACGCGTAAAAAATCTGTTCGCACGACGTCTCGTAAAGATGAATTTGATACGACCGGAGACCGTGCGAGCAGTTGACCGACGCGATGCGCAACGACAGGATGACGTCATGAGCGAACGCGCGCACGGAACGGAACACGAAGCGCCGGGCGAATGGCGAAAACTCGCCTTCCTCGCCGCCGTCAGCGGCGTATTAGGCCTGCTATCATTGGTCGCGGATCAATTCGGCGATACCGGCCGCGTTTGGGCGCTCATCCTCATCGCGGGCTCCTGTCTCGCGGGCGGATGGGACGCCGCCATCGACGGATGGGCGGCACTGAGGGAGCGGCGTATCGACGTCCACCTCCTGATGATCGTCGTGGCGGTTGGTGCGTGGATTGTCGGCGCCCAATGGGAGGGAGCCCTCCTTCTTTTTCTCTTTTCGACCGCCGGCGCCATCGAACATTACGCGATGGACCGCACGCGTGGAGCCATCGACGCCCTCCTCGACAAGTCTCCGAAACATGCCCGCCGACTGGGTCCAGATGACTCCGAAATCGAGGTGCCTGTGTCCGCCCTGCTCCCCGGCGACCGCATCGCCATCCTACCCGGCGAGCTGGTACCGGCGGACGGTAAAGTCCTCTCCGGCGAGAGCGCCGTGGATGAGTCCAACCTCACTGGCGAAGCGAAACCCGCCTCTAAACAGGCTGGATCCGATGTCGCTGGGGGTACGCTCAACTCCTGGGGCCGTCTGATTGTCGAAGTCACCCGGGCGGAACGAGACAGCGCCCTACAACGCATCGTGCGCCTGATCCGTGAAGCTCAGGACAGCAAGGCACCGGCCCAGCGAGCCATCGATAAGTGGGGCGATGCCTACGCTATCTTCACGCTCTCCGCCTCAGCCCTCTTCTACCTCTACCTGCAGTTCACCGCCCCCGACGGCGTCCGTGAGGCCTCCCCACTCTATCGGGC
The DNA here is from genome assembly GCA_044232865.1 of Opitutales bacterium. Taxonomy (GTDB): domain Bacteria; phylum Verrucomicrobiota; class Verrucomicrobiia; order Opitutales; family UBA953; genus UBA953. Next base: position 43,346 of record JBIILC010000003.1, read on the forward strand.
GATGACGCTGCTCGTGGTGCTCAGCCCCTGCGCCCTCGTCCTCTCCGTCCCCTCCGCCGTACTCGCCGCCATCGCGGCCGGCGCCCGCCAAGGCATCCTCTTCCGCGGCGGCGCCGCCGTGGAGCGCCTGGCCGATGTCGATTGCATCTGCTTCGATAAGACGGGCACGTTGACCGCCGGCGTGCCCGAGGTCGCCGCCCTAGAGGTATACCCCGAAGGCCCGGGTCGCCTGCGCGCTCTCTGCGCCCTGCTCACGCTGGAATCATCGACCACCCACCCCTTCGCCGCCGGCGTGGTCAGCGCCTGCCTTAAAGAAGGGGCGAGCCAGCTCCCGGTCCAAGGCCTCTCGAATTCGCCCGGACAAGGCGTCTCTGGTACCGTCGCCGGCACCCGCTGGAGCGTCGGCACCCGCGAGTTCGTCGGCGGAGGCACCCTGCCGCCCGCGACGGTCGCCGAAGGCGCCATCGTCAGCGAAGTCTGGGCCTCCGACGGCACGGTCACGGTTCGCGCCACGCTGGTCGACCGCATCCGCGACGAAAGCCGCTCGACCTTGTCCGCCCTCCACGCCCGCAAGATCCGCACGGTGATGCTCACCGGCGACCGCGAAGAAGCCGCCGCCGTCGCGGCCCGCCAAGTCGGCATCCAATCCTACGCCGCGGCGCTCACGCCCGACGCCAAGATGGCCGCCATCCGCCGCTACTCCGCCGAAGGCCATGTGGTCGCGATGGTGGGCGACGGCGTGAACGATGCCCCCAGCCTGGCCGCCGCGGACGTCGCCATCGGGATGGGGGGCCGAGGCAGCGACGCCGCCTTGGAGTCCAGCGACCTCGTCCTGACCGACGACCGGATCGGCCGTCTGGTCGACGCAATCGAACTCAGCCGCAGCGCCCGCATGGCGATCCGCTTCAACGTCCTCATCTCAGTAGGCGCCGCCCTCGGGATGGCCGCCTACGTGATCTTCCGTGGCGCCCCCCTGCCCTTGGCGGTCAGCGTCCACGAAGGCAGCACGATCGTGGTCTGCCTCAACGGCCTGCGCCTCCTCGCCCACCGCCCCCGCCGGTAAACAAAAAGGCCCCCGGGCGAACCCGGAGGCCTCAATCGCACCGACCCTGTCGGCTTAACGCAGTTCCTTGCCGGAGCCGTCGAAGAGCTTGAACGCTTCGATGCTGTAGGTCGGGTCAGGCTTGGTACCTAGGCGGACCTTGCAGGACTTCATGAGGTCGCGGAAGAACTCGCGGTCCTCCGTGATGATGCGCTCAAGGTTCACCGGGTGCAGCAGGATGTTAATCTCAATCTCCCGCTCGGCGCCGACAGACTCGCGCAAGCGACGAATGACGCTGAGGAGCTTGCGCTGGATCTCGACGGAGACGGTCCGTGGGTTCTTGACGATGCCGCGCCCTTGGCAATGCGGGCAGGCCGTGTACATCGAGGTCGTGTTGGACTCCGTATGGCGCTGGCGCGTCATCTGGAGCACGCCGAGCGCGGAGATAGGCAGAATCTGGTGCTTGGCCCGGTCGTCCTCCATCGCGTCGCGCAGGGTATCGAAGACCTTCTTCCGGTCCTTCGGGTTCTTCATGTCGATCGTGTCGATCATGATGAGGCCACCAAGGTTGCGGAGCTTGATCTGGCGGGCGGCTTCGGTGACCGCCTCGAGATTAGCCTGGGTGATGAAGTTACCGTCCTTGGCGCCATCCTTACCGCGATGGCCGCCAGTATTGACGTCGATGGCCGTGAGGGCCTCCGTCTCGTCGATGACAATCTCGCCGCCGCTCGGGAGCGGGACCCGACGCTGGAAGAGCTGCTCGATTTGGCGCTCGATGTTGTAACGCTCGAAGACGGGAATCGGGTCAGCGTACAGCTCGACACGCGAACGAGAGCGCGGCGACACTTCGCCGACGAGATCCTGGACCAGCTTGAAGTCCTCAGGGTTGTCCACGAGGATGCGGTCGACTTCCTCGGTCAGGAAGTCGCGGACGGTACGCTCGATCAGGCCGGGCTCCTGGTAGAGCAGGACGGGACGGCGGTCCGGGGCGTTGATCTTCTCGACGATACCCTGCCAGCGCTTGAGCAGCATGTGCAGGTCGCGGACGAACCAGCGGGCCTGCTTGCCCTCGCCGGCGGTGCGGATGATGACGCCCATGCCTTCCGGGATGGTCAGGGAGCGGAGAATATCCTTCAGGCGTTCGCGCTCCTTCGGGTCCTCGATCTTACGGGAGACGCCGCACGCGCCGCTGGACGGCATCAGCACGAGATAGCGGCCGGGTAGCGCGATGTTGGTCGTCGAGCGGGGGCCCTTGGTGCCGATCTGATCCTTGACGACCTGGATGACGATGTCGGAGCCGGCTGGGAAGAGCTGCGGGATATCCTTGGCCTGGTAACGGGCCATGCGTTGCTTCTGCTCGGCGGACTCGTTGTCGCGGATGAACTCGACCTGCGAGTCATTGGCCGCCGGGAGCATATCCCAGTAGTGCAGGAACGCGTTCTTCGGCTGGCCGATATCCACAAAGGCGGCCTTGAGGCCCCCTTCGAGGTTCTGGACGCGACCCTTGAAGATCGCGCCGACCATGCGGTTCTCGCCCTTGTGCTCGATCTCAAACTTGTCGAGGACGCCGTTGGTGAGGAGCGCGACGCGCTTCTCCAGCGTCTCGGCGTTGATTACAAGTTCTCGGTAGACCGCGCGGTCCTTGGAGAAGTGTTTGACGATACGTTGGAGGAGCGGGAGCTCCTTGCGCCGCTTCGCCGCCTCGTCGGCCAGCTCTCGCTGGTCAATCGGGGCAGTCTGTTCGCCGCCCTCGGGCAGCTCGTCGTTGATATCTTCGGGTTCGTTATTATCGGGCATCTCGGTCAGGCGGTTAAGCCGGTTGCCGGAGAGCCTCCGCCTTCGCCGCCACCGGCCGAATGCCGGTGAACGCTCTGGACTAGTCCAAGGAGCAGGAAACAGCTGAGAACGAAAGACCCTCCGTAGCTAAGGAAAGGAAGGGGGACCCCAGTGACGGGCATCAGGTTGATATTCATGCCGACATTAATCACGACGTGCGTGCCGAGCACGACCGCCGCGCCAATCGCGAGCAAGGAACCAAAACGATCCGCTGCCCGAGCCGCCGTTCGCACGACGCGCCAGAACAACAGGACAAATGCGCCAATCACCAAGAATCCACCGGTGAAGCCGATCTCCTCGGCCATCCCGGAAAAAAGAAAGTCGTTATGGGCCGCAGCCTCCGGCAGATACCCGAAGCGTGCCTGGGTACCGTTGCCAATACCTTGGCCACTGAAACCGCCGCGACCGACGGCGATGACGGCCTGGTTTACGTTCCAGGTCGCGCCGAGTCCCTTGGGGTCGATCACCTCCGGGGCGACGAAGGACATGATGCGCTCGAGCTGGTAATTCTTAAGCAAAGAGAAACCGACCTCTTTGGGGTTCTCTTTACGATAAGCGACAAACGGATCCTTCGTGGCGGGGTTGGCCTTCGCGTATTGGTCAACCTTGGACGCGTATTCACGTAAATCGACCGCCACTACCCCCACCATCAAAAGGGTGGCGGCACCGGCCACTAGGAAGAACCTGAAAGTCAGGCCGGCGACAAAAAGCAGGATGAATGAAAGCGGCAGGTAGATGAGAGCAGAACCTAGGTCTGGCTGCACAAAAATCAAGACAAACGGGACCGCGGCGGCCCCCAGGCACCAGAAGACAGTGCGCCACGTCGCACGGAAGGAGCCGATCGGCGAACGGGCCAGCAAAGCCGCAATAAAGACGAGCACGCCAATCTTGGCGAACTCCGATGGCTGAATCGAGAAAGGGCCGAAATCCATCCAACGGCGCGCACCATAGACACTTCGAATAAACGTCCCCAGATCCTTTTGTAAAATAGCACAGATTGAGACCGGGAGCAGGATGGCTAAACAGGCCAGATAGATGCGGCGCGCATAGCGCTGGATGTGCCGATAATCGAGGGCGGAGACCGCCCAATAAGCCAGCCAACCAATGACCACGAAGACAATTTGGGAACGGTAGAACGTGGACTCGCGGGCGCTTCCGGCCGACTGGATTGCCACGATCCCCAATCCGCTCAGGAAGAGGATAATGACCACCTGAGTCCAATCCGTCCGCCACGCGAAATTGGCGAAATTATCCCACCAGACCGCGGCCGGAGACCGCTCATCGTCAAGGTGTTGGGACATGCCGGAGGCAACCTCGATTAGGGGCCGGAGGCAAGGCGAACCTCCCGAAAGGGCTTGCCGAAGGGGCTCCGTCCGCAAGGGTATCCCCCCGGACCTCCGGTTTTCGCGACGAACATGCCTGTGGCAGCCGACCAAAGCATCCTCGCCGCCGTGGCGTTCTCCTCTGGAGCCATCGTGGCCTATGCGGTGGCGAAATGGCGTGAGAACACCCTCGGTGCGATCCGCGACGCCCGCCTCCGCTCCGAGGTCGAGCTCGCCCGCCGGGAAGCCACCGTCGACGCCGCCGAACTTCACGCGAAGGCCGAAGCCGAGAAGAGCGAGGCGGCCAGGATGAAGACCGCCGCCGAAGTCGAAGTCGAAGCCGCTGCCGAACTCTCCCGCGAGAACGCGCGCCAGCGCGATCACCTCGTCCGCGAACTCCAACGCCTCGCCAAGGTCACCCCAGAGCAAGCGCGCGAACTGCTCATCGACCACCTCCGCGAAGAATACGGCGAAGAAGCCCAACACCTCCGCCGCGGCTTGCTCGATCAGGTCGAACAGGACATCGACGACGAAGCGCGCCGCAAGTTGCTCTCGGCGATGCAGCGCCTCACGACCTCCACGACCCAGGATGCGACGGCGATCACGGTCTCGCTCCCCAATGAAGACATGAAGGGGCGCCTCATCGGTCGCGAAGGCCGGAACATCCGCACCTTCGAACAGTCCACGGGCGCGACGCTGCTCATCGACGAAACCCCTGGATTAGCAATGGTTTCCTGCTTCGACCCAGTCCGCCGCGAGATTGCGCGCATTGCGCTCGAACGCATCGTGAAAGATGGCCGCATCTCGCCGGGACTCATCGAAGACAGCGTCCGCGACGCCGGCGCCGAAGTGGTGAAGCACGCCCGCCGCCTGGGACGCGACGCGGTCCGCGATCTCGGCCTGCCGCCGATGGACGCCTCCGTCGAAGAACTTCTCGGTCGCCTCCATTTCCGCCTCTCCGCCAACCAAAATACGCTCTCGCACTCGATCGAAGTCGCGCAGCTCTGCGCGATGCTCGCCGCAGAGATCGGCATCGACCCGATTCCGGCGAAACGTGCCGGCTTGCTGCATGACCTTGGTAAGGCGATCGAAGCCGAAGCTGGCAGCAGCCATGCCCTTGCCGGCGCCGCCCTCCTCCGCCGCCTCGGCGAAGATCTCCGCGTGGTCAACGCCGTCGCCGCCCACCACCGAGAAGTCGAAGCCGAAAGCCTCTACGCTCCGCTGGTGATGATCGCCGACGCCGCCTCCGGCTCCCGCCCTGGCGCCCGCTCCTCTACCCTCGAATCCTACGCCCAACGCGTCCGGCGCCTGGAAGAGGTCGCCCTCTCCTTCGAAGGGGTCCGGGAGGCCTACGCCTTCCAGTCCGGCCGCGAACTCCGGGTCATCGTCGACCCGGTCAAGATCGACGGCTTCGGCGCCACCGAACTCGCCCGCCGCCTCCGCCTTAAGGTGGAAGAAACGCTTTCCTACCAAGGAACGGTCAAAATCGTGCTTATTCGTGAACAAAGGTTCACTGAAGAGGCCCGCTGAGGGACTTTCTTGTTGTTAAGGCGGAGGGGATAATTATTCACATTCTTTCCGGGAGTCTCTCCCGGGTCATTTCGGCACCCCAAGGAGGTTCGTCCTCCGTCACCAAGGGTCCGACAAACCGCGTCGCCGCTCCACAACGGAACGGCCGCATCATCCGGTCGGCCACAACGAAGGCCGCCCCAACATAAGCAACATGAGCCAAGAAGAAACCCAGGGCCAGGAGCCAGTCTCCCCCCACCAGCCCGCCGCGGACGCAGGCGCCAATGAAGTCCGCACTCCCACACCCCGCCTCAACGAAGCCAAGCTGGAGTCCGCCCACGCGGAACTCCCTCCGCTCTCCGTAATCGGGGCCTCGTCCGAACCCGCCGCCAAGCCCGGCACCATCACGACGCCGAAGCAGTTCGGTCGCCGTGGTACGCCCCGTGGCGCCGCTCCGTCGGCCGCCAATGGTCAGGCTGCCCGCCCAACCTGCGGTGTCGTCGAAGACCCGTCTCAGCTGACCGAGAACCTCTCGGGTGATCGCGCCCAGTCGGCCGCTCCGGAACAGCGCGAACAGCGTGAACCTCGTGAACGCCGTGAACCGCGCGCCGAAGGCGAGCCTGGTCCCCGTCGCGAACCGCGTGAACGCCGCCCCGAAGGCTTCACCGAAGAAGGCCGCCAGCCCGGCATCCCGCAGGGCGACCGCCCTCGTCGTGAACCGCGCGCCGAAGGCGACCGTGGTCCTCGTCGTGAAGGTGAGCGTGGCCCCCGCCCCGAAGGCGATCGTGGTCCTCGCTCTGAAGGCGATCGTGGTCCCCGCTCCGAAGGCGATCGTCCTCGTCGTGAAGACCGCCCGCGTCGCGAAGACCGTCCGCGTATCCAGATTGAGCCCGTCGTCATCCCGGTCCAAGCCCCCATCGGCTTCTGGGCCTCGCTGAAGCGCAAGCTCGCTACCCTGTTCGGCGTGCCTAGCAAGGCCGTCTTCGTCCCCTCCGCCCGCACCCAGCAGCCTCGCGGCGAACACCGCGGCGAACGCTCCGATCGCGGTCAGCGCGGTGGACGTGGTCGCGGCGAATTCCGCGGTGGTTCCCGCGGTGGCCGTGAAGGCTCCCGTGATGGTTCCCGTGGAGGTCGCGGTGAATTCCGCGGCGACCGCGGTCCTCGCAACGGTCCTCGCGAAGGCTGAACATAACGGGGGCGCCAATCGGCGCCCCCGCTTCTTTTACCCGACATGCTCCAGGTCGCGCGCATCCGCGGTGGTCACGTGCTGAAAGGCACGGTCCGCGCCGCCGGTTCGAAGAACGCTTCGCTGCCCCTGCTCGCCGCTTCGCTCCTCACGGGCGAGACGGTGACGCTGCGTAACGTGCCCGACCTCAGCGATGTTCGCTACATGGCCGAGATCCTCGGCCATCAAGGCGCCGTCGTCACTAACCCGACGCCCGGTGTCTGGACGATTCGTGCCGAACAGATCTCGCACCGCACGCCCTACGACCTCGTCCGCAAAATGCGCGCGTCGGTCTGCCTACTGGGCTCGCTCATCGGTCGCCTCCGCCAAGCAGAGATGGCCATCCCGGGCGGCTGTGTCATCGGACCCCGCCCCATCGACCTCCACCTGAAAGGCCTCGAAGCCCTCGGCTGCGTCGTCACAGTCGAAGCCGGCCTCGTCCAGGTCGACGCCTCCCGCGCCCGTGGTGAGATGGTCTTCATGGGCGGCCCAATGGGGAGCACGGTCCTCGGCACCGCTAATATCGTGATGGCCGCCACCCTCACGCCCGGCGTCACGCGCATCGAATGCGCCGCCCGCGAACCGGAGGTCGTCGATCTCTGCATGATGCTCATCCAGATGGGCGCGAAGATCACCGGCCATGGTACAAGTGTCATCGAAGTCGAAGGCGTCGCCTCACTTCACGGCTGCGATCACACGGTCATCGCCGACCGCATCGAAGCCGGCACCTATCTCGTCGCGGGCGCGATCACGGGCGGCGACGTCACGGTGACGCACTGCGACCCGTCGCACCTCACGGCCTTCCTCGACAAACTCCGCGAAGCGGGCGTGCAGGTCGAGACCGGCCCCGACTTCATCCGTGCCCACGGCAAGCCGATGCACGCCGTTGAGATCATCACCGAACCCTATCCAGGCTTCCCGACCGACCTGCAGGCGCAGTTCATGGCCCTCCAGCTCCTCGTCGACGGACGCAGCACGGTGACTGAGAAAATCTACCCGGCCCGCTTCATGCACGCCGCCGAACTCCAGCGCATGGGCGCCGAGATCGCTATCGATGGCGCCACAGCCGCGATTTACGGCGACCGCCCGCTTTCCGGTGCGCCGGTCATGGCCTCCGATCTCCGCGCCTCCGCCGCCCTGATTCTCGCCGCGCTGATTGCCAAGGGCGAGACGTGGGTCCAACGCCTCTACCACCTCGACCGCGGCTACGAACGCTTCGAGGAGCGCCTGCGCTCCCTGGGTGCCGACGTCGAACGCCTCCCCGCCTCCGAGCTGCCGAAAGGCTTCGCCGAGGACTGAGGGTTGCCAATTCGTCCTGACCCCGCACCTTGCGCTCTATGGCCCGCAAGGATTCGCCCGATGACCCCCAGCCGCTCGCCGGCAAGGAAGCCGCGTCGCGCGCGAACCGCTCGCTGGACGCCGCCCTGCGCCCGCCAAAGCTCGACGACTTTGTCGGCCAGCAACGCACGGTGGAACGCCTTCGCGTGATGATTGGTGCCGCGCGTCGCGAAGGCCGTACGCTCGACCACATCCTCCTCCACGGCCCGCCCGGTCTCGGCAAGACGACCCTCGCGATGATTCTCGCCGAAGAGATGGGCCGCCCAATCCGCGTGACCTCCGGACCTGTTGTCGAGAAAGCTTCCGACCTCGCCGGCCTGCTCACGAGCCTCCAAGAAGGCGACCTGCTCTTCATCGACGAGATCCACCGCATCCCGAAGACGGTCGAAGAGTTCCTCTACTCAGCGATGGAGGACTTCCGTATCGACATCATGATTGATCAAGGTCCGAACGCGCGCAGCGTGCGCCTCGACCTCCCGAAATTCACGCTCGTCGGCGCAACCACCCGCACGGGCCTACTCACCGCTCCGCTGCGCAGCCGCTTCACGCTCCAGACGCGCCTCGACTACTACACCCGCGAACAGCTGCTCAGCATCGTGCGCCGTAACGCCGACCTCCTCAGCCTCGACATCGACCAAGGCGGCGCCGATGAGATCGCCCGCCGCGCCCGCGGCACGCCCCGCATCGTCAATAACCTCCTGCGCTTTACGCGCGACTACGCCCTCGAACGCGCCGGCGGCAAGGCGAACGCCGCGGTCACCGCCGCCGCCCTCGAGCTCCTTGAGATCGATCAGCACGGACTCGACGACATGGACCACCGCTTCCTTCGCGCGATGGCCGAGAAGCATAACGGCGGACCAGTCGGACTGAGTAGCATCGGCGCCGCTATCGGCGAAGACGCCCACACGCTCGAGGAAGTCCATGAACCATTCCTCGTGCAGGAAGGCTACGTCGTGCGCACCCCGCAGGGACGCGTCCTAGCCCCGAAAGGCTGGCTGGCCGTGGGCCTGCAGCCGCCTTCGTTCTGAGGTCGGTGTTCTGACGCTGGACAACGGTGTTTTCCCTCGGCTAAGGTCGACCTCTCAAAGCCATGGCAAAACGATGGGTCATCAAGCTCGGTTCCGGCCTCCTCACCCGCAAGGACGGCAAGGTCGACCGCGTCCAAATCAGCCGTATCGTCGATCAGGTCGCCGGCCTGCATAAGCGTGGCATCCAAGTCATCCTAGTGACCTCCGGCGCCGTCGCCGCAGGCATGACCGCCATGAGCCTTGAGAAGCGCCCGAAGGAGGCCCGCGAACTCCAGGCCTGCGCCACGGTCGGCCAGCCCGAGCTGATGTCAGAATACGGCAAGCACCTCCGCCGCCATAAGCTCCTCGGCGCGCAGATGCTGCTCACCTACTGGGACCTCGACAGCCGTGCCTGCACCCGCAACGCCCGCGCAACCATCGACCTCCTCCTCGCCCGCAAGCGCTTCATCCCGATCATCAACGAGAACGACGCCATCGCCGATGAAGAGATTAAAGTCGGCGACAACGACCGCCTCTCCGCCCACGTCGCCGCCCTCGTCGGCGCCGACCTACTTATTATTCTTTCCGGCATCCCAGGCCTGATGACGAAGTCCGATGGCACCGGCGACCTCATCCCTTCCGTCCGCAAGATCGACGACTCCGTGCGTGCCCTCGCCGGCGGTGCCGGTTCCGAACGTAACGTCGGCGGCATGGTCACGAAGCTGCTCGCCGCCGAAATCGCGGCCGAAGGCGGCGTCGATACGATTATCGCCAGTGGTCGCCGCGAAGGCGTCCTGCTCGAACTCGCCGCTGGCAAGAAGCTCGGCACGCGCTTCTCGCTGAAGAAGAAATGAGCGACCTCCTCCAGCGCGTGACGGAGATCGCCCGCACGGCCAAGAAGGCCTCGCGTGCCCTCGCCCTCGCCCCGACCGCCGTCCGCGACGCTGCCCTACGCGCCGCCGCCCAGGCCCTCCGTGCCGACGAAGCCACGATTCTCGAAGCCAACGCCAAGGATCTCGCCGCCGCTCAGTCCAAAGGCCTCACGGATGCGATGACCGACCGCCTGCGTCTCGACCACGCCCGCTTGGAAGATATCGCCGTCGCCTGCGAAGCGGTCGCAAAACTCCCCGACCCCGTCGGCGAAGTCACCGAGGATTGGACCCGCCCCAATGGACTACGCATTATCCGTCGCCGCGTCCCCATCGGCCTCGTTGCCATCATCTTCGAATCGCGCCCGAACGTCACCGTCGACGCCGCCGCCCTCTGCCTGAAGTCCGGTAACGGTTGCGTGCTCCGCGGCGGCAGCGAAGCGATCCACACGAACATCGCGCTCTCGAAGTCCTTCGCGACCGGCCTGCGCGCCGCTGGCCTTCCCGCCGAAGCCGTCACGCTCCTGCCCTTCACGGACCGCGAAGCGGTGCCCGCCCTCGGCTCGCTCCGCGGCATCGTTGATATCATCATCCCCCGCGGCGGCCCTGGCCTCATCGAGGCGGTGGTCAATTCCGCCAAGGTCCCCGTCATCAAGCATGACGCGGGCATCTGCCACGTCTACGTCCACGCGCAGGCCGACCTCGCGATGGCCGAACAGATCGTACTCAACGCGAAGTGCCAGCGCCCCAGCGCCTGCAACGCCCTCGAGACCTTACTCGTCGACGCCGACGTCGCCGAGAAATTCCTCCCGAAGATGGCTGCCGCGCTCGCTGCAAAGCAGACCGAAGTCCGCGCCTGCGCGAAGTCTCAGCGGCTGATGCCCGGCGCCAAGGCTGCGACTGAACAAGATTTCCGCACCGAGCACCTCGGCCTCATCCTCAACGTGAAGATCGTCGCTGGCCTCGCCGAGGCGGTCGCTCACATCGAAGATTACGGCTCCCACCACTCCGACGCCATCATCACGGCCGACGAGTCCGCCGCCCGCTCCTTCCTCGCCCAGATCGACAGCGCGTGTGTCTACTGGAACGCCAGCACCCGCTTCACGGACGGGGGCGAGTTCGGCTTCGGGGCTGAAGTCGGCATCTCCACTGACCGCCTGCACGCCCGTGGCCCCATGGGGATTCGTGAATTGACCACCTGGAAGTTCGAAATCGTCGGCCAAGGTCAAGTTAGGGGCTAATTTGGGTCGGTTTTCCGTTTGACAGACCCCCTCCCGGAAACCTTTCTTACCCTTCCTTTTGGCTACCGGGGTGGTAGCTCAGTTGGTTAGAGCGCCGCACTGTCACTGCGGAGGTCGCGAGTTCGAGTCTCGTCCATCCCGCCAGCCAAAAGGGCTTACTTTCCGACCGGTCCGCCGGTCCGGAAAGGGCTGCCCGGACGCTGTTGCCTAAGCGTCACCCTCCCTTGGCGGGACTGTGCATCCTTTTTGCTTCCCCCTCCGTCCCGAGTGGACAGAAATCAGTCACCTCATGAGCAAAAAAGTCCTAATCATCGGCGCCGGCGGCGTCGGCAATGTCGTCACCCACAAGTGCGCCATGGACACCGAGTCCTTCTCGGAAGTCATGCTGGCCTCCCGCAACGAGAATAAGTGCAAGGCTATCGCCGCTGACGTCAAGGCCGCCACGGGCCGCACGATCCATACCGCCGCCGTCGACGCCGACGACGTCAAGGCCACGGTCGCCCTGATCAAGTCCTTCGGCGCCGACCTGCTCATCAACGTCGCCCTGCCCTACCAGGACCTCCACCTGATGGACGCCTGCCTCCACGCTGGCATCCACTACGTCGACACGGCCAACTATGAGCCGCCTCACCTCGCGAAGTTCGAATACTCCTGGCAGTGGGCCTACCGCCAACGTTTCGAGAAGGCTGGCCTCACCGCCCTCCTCGGCTCGGGCTTCGACCCCGGCGTGACCAACGTCTTCTGCGCCTACGCCCAGAAGCACCTCTTCGACACGATCGAGACGATTGACATCATGGACGCCAACGCCGGCGACCACGGCTACAAGTTCGCCACGAACTTCAACCCGGAGATCAACATCCGCGAAATCACCCAGCGCGGTCGCTTCTGGGAAAAGGGCGAATGGAAGGAAACCGACCCGCTCTCCGTCAAGTGGGTATACGATTACCCGGTCGTCGGCCCGAAGGACAGCTATCTGCTCTACCACGAGGAACTCGAATCCCTCGCCATTAACATCAAGGGCCTGAAGCGCATCCGCTTCTTCATGACCTTCTCCGAAAACTACCTCACGCACCTCCGCGTCCTTGAGAACGTTGGCATGACCCGCATCGACCCGATCGACTTCCAGGGCCACCAGATCGTCCCGATCCAGTTCCTCAAAGCGCTCCTCCCGGATCCGGCTTCACTCGGCCCCCGCACCAAGGGCAAGACCTGCATCGGCTGCGAAATCACGGGTCTCAAGGACGGCAAGCCCCGCAAGGTCTTCATCTACAACGTCTGCGACCACCAGGAATGCTTCGCCGAGGTGAAGTCCCAGGCGATCAGCTACACGACCGGCGTCCCGGCCGCCATCGGCGGCGCGATGCTCGCCGGCGGCAAGTGGCTCAAGCCCGGTGTCTGGAACATGGAAGAGATGAACCCGGATCCGTTCATGGAAGAGCTCACCAAGCGTGGCCTGCCTTGGCACGTGAAGGAACTCCCGGTCGCCTGAACGACCAAACCAAAGCCCGCTGCAAAGCGGGCTTTTCGTTTGCACCGCCCCCCGACGCTCCCAATTTCACCATCGTGTCCGACGCACTCACTGAAGCTTTCCGCAAGGTCGACCTGAGCCAGGTCCCGAGCCCTTGCCACGTCCTCCATCGCGGCCTGCTGGAACAGAACCTCCGCATCCTGCGCTCGGTGATGGACCGCTCGGGCGCCAAGATCCTTCTCGCGCTCAAGGGCTTCGCCCAGTTCAGCGAAGCGAAGCTAATCTCTAAATACCTCGTGGGTACCACGGCCAGTGGCATCCACGAAGCCCTCCTCGGTCGCGAAGAATTCTGCGGCGAAGTCCACGCCTACTCCCCGGCCTTCAAGGACGAGGAGTTCGCTGACTTACTGCGCGTGGCCGACCACGTCTCCTTCAATTCGCCGACGCAATGGAAGCGCCACAAGGCCGCCGCCCTAGCCGCTAGTCGCAAAATCTCCTTCGGCCTCCGCGTCAACCCGGAGCACGCCGAGGTAGACGTCGAACTCTACAACCCCTGCGCCGCCGGCTCCCGCCTCGGCGCGCTCCGCTCGGAGATCAAATCGGCGGCTGACCTCGAGGGACTCGAGGGGCTCCACTTCCACACGATGTGCCAGCAGGGCTCGGACGTCCTCGAGCGCACGGTCGCGGCCTTCGAAGCGAAGTTCGGCGAGTTCATCCCGCAACTGAAGTGGGTCAACTTCGGCGGCGGCCACCACATCACCCGCGAGGGCTACGACCTCGACCGCCTCGTCCGCATCATCACAGGCTTCCGCCAGCGCTGGGGCCAGCATATCCAGGTCTACCTCGAGCCAGGTGAAGCCATCGGTATCGGCACCGGTGTCCTGGTGGGCACCGTCCTCGACTTGGTCCATAACGGGATGGACATCGCCATCATCGACATCTCGGCGACCAACCACATGCCGGACACCTTGGAGATGCCCTATCGCGCCGACATCATGGACGCCGACCTCCCGGGCAAGCTGCCCCACACCTATCGCCTCGGTAGCGTGACCTGTCTGGCTGGCGACGTCATCGGAGACTACTCTTTCCCTTCCCCGCTTAAAATCGGCCAGCGCCTCGTCTTCATGGACATGTCGCACTATACGTTCGTCAAGAACACGACCTTCAACGGCGTGCCCCTCCCTGCGATCGCCAGCTTTGACCCCGCCTCAGGCCAGACTCAGGTCGTGCGCCGCTTCGGCTACGCGGACTATAAGAACCGCCTTTCGTAACTGGGCGGGTAGGCTCTTGACCCGACCGACGGGTCTGACAAGGTTGCGTCCAATCAATCATGAAGACCCGCGAAATTATTCTCATCCTTATCGCAGCCGCTTTCGGCGCCGTGGCTATCGTCACCTGGAGCGGGGAAGAAGCCGCCAACGAGCGCGCCGCCCTGATCCGCAAGGAAGCCGACGCCGCCCGCGTGAAGAGCGTCGCCGACATCAAGGCCCTCAACGACAAGGCCACCAAAGACGCGGCCGACGCCAAGAAAGCCGCCGACGATGCCGGTAAGCAGGCCAATCACCTTCTCGCCAAAACCAAGGATGAAGCAGAAAAGGCAGTAAAGCAGGCGCTTGCCGACCTCGCCAAGGCCAAGGAAGACGCTGGCAAAGCCGCTGTTAAGGCTGCTGAACTCGAGAAGGCCAAGGCCGACGCCGCTAACCGCGTCAACGAACTCACCGCCGAACTCGCCCGCCTCCGTGATGGCTCCGAACTGAAAGAAGCCATCGCCAAGCAGAAGAAGGCCGAAGCTGACCTCGAAGCCGCTTCCACCGCCCTCCGCGAAGCCAACGCCGCCGCCGCCAAGGCCACCGCCCGCCTCGCTGAAGTCGAAGAAGAGAATCGCCGCCTCCGCGAGCAGACCAAGGGCACCGACAACGTGTCGCCCAACTACCGCGCGCTCTAAGTTCCTCCCGGAACTCCCCGATCAGCCCGACCTTCCGGTCGGGCTTTTTCGTGCCTAGGCGAAGACGCACCGCAGCTTCGTGAGCAGCGCCGGCGGGCCTTCGGACGCAGACCACACTCCCACAGGCGCACAGCCTCTAAGCCAGCGTAGCGATGAACAAGCGCGGCCCGACGGTCGCGCTAGATGTCGCGCAGGACCTACGCTCCCTTGATCCTTGGCGGGGCACCACCGCCTGACAGCCCCTATTAGCGGCAGCACATTCATCCCCTGGCCCTCCGCACGGCCAGTCAGACGGCCTTGGGTGAGCGCTTTCCCCTTCCACCCTCCCTCTTAACGCTAGGCATCAGCGCGCACCGCGCCGGGCAAGAGTGGCGGCTGCCGCCCAGGTGATAACACGGACACGAAACAGCCCGGACCATAAGGCCCGGGCTGGTCGGCGATTCCGCCAAACAAAGAGGGCCGGCATCCCTGCCGGCCCTCGTGCTATGAAGCCTAAATCCTAGGATTTAGAACAGAACCTGAGCCTGGAGGCGGAAGATATCCGCGTCAGCCTTGCTACCATTCTGAGCGGCGCCGAGGGTGGCTGCAGACAGACCTTCGCTTGCCTTAGCCTTTTCGTAGCCGAACATGATCTTCGCGTTATGGTCCACGAAGTAGTAGTTAACGCCCACGTAAACGCTGTCGAACTTGTTGTAGTTTCCAGCGATATTCTTGGCATCGCGGTAGAGGTCGCCGAACGAAGCACCCTGGCCGTCGGTGTCGAGCTGGGAGTAGCGGACGACGCCTTCGACCTGGTCGGTGAACTTGTAGGCAGCGAGGACAGTGTAACCTTCGGGCTTACGCTCGATACCATCAACGCCAGAACCGCGGGCTTCATTGGTGGTGCCGACGTATTCGGCTTGGACGATCAGCTTGTCGAACTGGCTCTTGATGTAAGGGTTGAAGCCCGAGATCGAGGCGCTTCCAACACCAACACCGTTGGTTCCGGCAGCATTACGGGCATCGCGCTGGGTGCCGTAGTTGAGACCGAGGGAGTGCTTGTTCGTGTCGCTGATCTTGTAGGTGTAAACCAGGTTGGCGAACATACCGATGTCGTTGGCAGTGGTCGCAGCGCTGGCTTCACCTTGAACAGCATTGGCGACAGAGGCACCGACCTCTAGGGTCTGGGCAGCGTCCAAGACGAACTTGTTGGCGTAGTGGAGACCGGTGTGACGGGCGCCAAAACCAAGACGACCATTGCTGGAGCTCGCACCTTCGGCCCAGAAGCGATTCGAAGCAGAGCGCTCGACGGTCAGGAGCTTGGAGGAGGAGGTGTTCTCTTCGAGACCCCACTGGACCTTCTGGTAACCAAGGATGAAGGTTCCGTAAGAGCTGTCGGCGGTGAAGATGGCCTTGTCGAGGGTGTCGTCCGCGAAGTTGTAGACGATTTCGCCGGAGATGCCTTCGCCCATGTCAGCCTTGAAGCCGAGGTAGAGGCGACGCATGAAGGCGTTGCTGAAGTCAACAGCCTTGGTTTCGGTACCACCGCTGGTGGTGGTGCTTCCACCGATGGACTCATACTGAGTCTGCACGCGACCCGCGAAGGTGAGGCGCTTGGTAGCGTCTTCCTTGACGAAGATCTTGTTGAGGCCGGAGGCCGTACGAGCCTTAGCGGCTTCGTCCAGGGTCTTCGCGCGCTCTTCAGCGGTGATGAGGCCCTTCTTCACAAGAAGATCGAGCGTGGCTTTGTCTTGGGCGAAAGCCGAGACCGACGTAATGGCGGCAGCGGCGATCAGCATGGACTTGAGGGTTCTATTCATAGGTTGTGGTGCGGTTATGCGAGCGGACTATCTCATCCCAATGTTACAGGATGAAGACGAACGGGTGAAGAACCTGCCGTAAAGCAGGCAGGCTTAAACGGGCGGAAAACTCAGAAAAGCTCACTAAGACCCGCAAAAACCTCAGGAAATAAGGGTTTCCACGGTAATTCCGCCCGAACCCGCTCAGTCAAAACGATGCGATTCGGCTGGGTCCGCCCCCCTTTGGCCACGCGCGGACCCGCCGGAGCGGCCGGATCGAACACAGGGGAAGCCTGCCCAAGACGCGTCGCGATCCATTTTGCGAGCGCTTCTTTCGTCACGGGATTCCCATCACCCACATTATAAACACGCGCGCCGGCGGGTCCGCCGATGATCGCGGCGAGAATCGATGAAGCCGCATCATCGCGATGCAGATAGTTGATGAAGTGATCCACGCGACCGCCGATGACATTATCACCGCGGCGCAATTGATCGACGAGGTGATGACGCCCGGGACCATAGAGTCCGCCGAAGCGTAGCACGCGCGCTTTCGCGAAACCCGAAGTCAGCACGGCGTGCTCGCCGCCGAGGATCGCATCCGCCGTCGGCGCACCGCCCACCGGAGACGATTCATCCACGCGGCCGCCGTCATCTTGTCGATAGACGCCGGTGGAGCTGGTGAAAATAAAGCAGCGCGCACCGACGTCGCGAGCCCACGCGAGCGCACGTTTCACGCCGACGTCATAGGCTAAGGCATAAGCCTCAGGCCCGCCGCCACCCGTGCTGGCCGCGTAGACGACCGCATCAAAGCGGGCTGGCAGAGCCGACCAATCACCGGCCTGAATGTCAAAAGCTTCGGCGCCGATACCTTCGGCGCGGAGTTTATCGCGCGAGGCTTCCGAACGGACGATGCCGAGCACGTCATGTCCAGCCGCACGGGCCTGACGGGCGAACTCAGCGCCGACATACCCGCAACCGAGCACCGCGATTTTCAGGGAAGTGCTCACTTGGGTAAGAAAGTAGCAACCCACTCAGCGGGAGTGGAGCCGGACTGCGCGGAAAGCAGGCGGAGGAGTTCGCCAGCATCGGCAACGGCCTGCGCTCGGGGGCCGGCGGTCTCCACACACTCACGCAGGCGGGCGGCCAAGGGCGCGGGCTCACAAGCGCCCTGCAAGTATTCAGGCCAGGCCTGTCGCTTGAGGAGGATGTTCGCGATACCGAGGTTATCGACGCGGCCAGCGATCAAGCGGCGGCCGACAATCCAGGTAAGAGGGTTGGCGCGATACACGACGGCACCAGGAATGCCCGCCAGGGCCACGGTCAGGGACATGGTGCCAGAACTGACGAGCGCAGCGCAACCGGCGGCGGGGCCTTCGGAGACGGGGCGTAGGTCGATGCCTTTAGCCTGGTCACCGTATTCGGCGAGCAGACGATAAAGCTCCGAATGCACTTCGCCGCCGGTGTGGAGTACGAGCGCGCGGCGCTTAGGGT
>JBIILC010000066.1:0-7327 GCA_044232865.1 Opitutales bacterium
CCTCCCTCGGCAATGTCACCGTGGGCGACCAAGGTACGGTCGGCCGCGGCGCTTCCATCGGCACCTTCACCTCGACCAGCATGACGCTCTCGGGCGGCGCGCGTCTCGAGTTTAAGATCTGGGACATTAACCCGCGCGCACCTGGCGTTGGTTATGACCAGTATGCCTTCGGTGATCTCGACCTCAGCGGCGCCTCGGTGTCCAACAAGGTCGTGATCAAGCTGATCTCCCTGACGGACGGTACGAACCTCGGCGCCGCTGGTGACCTCTCGCTTATGTGGGGTGTGCCTGGCCAGCAGTTCAGCTTCGGTTCGTTTAATGCGGGCGGCCTGAACCTCGGCTCGAACAACAGCGCGAATATCACCGACCTGTTCACCTTCGACACCAGCCAGTTCACCTACACCGGTGGCTCGGCCTCTCATGCGAGCCTCTGGTCGATTGACTTCAATACCGCTAACGGCGCCATCACGCTGACCGCGGTGCCGGAGCCCTCGACCTACGGTATCGGTCTCGGTGCGCTGGCCCTCGCGGCCGCCGCCATCCGTCGCCGTCGTCGCCAGGAGAAGAGGGCCTGAGCGATCAGGTGAGATGAAAGGGAAGGGCGGCTCCGGCCGCCCTTTTTTGTGCTTTAATGGGTAGGGGCGCCACTGCGTGGCGTCCGTGGGCGGACGGACGTTGGAATACCCAAAGACTATGCCCGGCAATCCGCACGTGCCTCTGCGAACGGACGCGACGCAGTCGCGCCCCTACCCAATACATGGCCGAGCAGGGATGCTCGGCCCTACCTAAGACATCCCACTCAAAGGGGAGCCGGAGACCGGATGATTGGCTGGGGGCACACATTCTCAGGTCTCGGGTCTCAGCCATCAGGAGCCAGGCACGGGTCATCAGGTTCAGGTTCGGGTGGCGGGAAATCTGTCCTCCGTCATCGATTCAGCCATCTGCCATCTGCCCTCGATTCAGCCCTCTCTCATTCATTCCCATCCATTGACTCGCCCCTTTCCCTGCCCCACAAACTCCTCATGCGAAACACCCCGGCGCTCCTTCTTTCGTTCTTGCTGCTCGGCTTCGCCCCGTGCGTCGAGGCTGCTCGCGACCTGACCTTCTATCTGATCTCGGACGTGCACGTCGGGATGGATTACCGTAAGACCGCCCCGCCGTTTGGTGCCGACGCCTTCAACGCCCACGTCGCGCAGACGCTCGAGGTGCTCGGCAAGGTCCCCGGCACGCCATGGCCCACCGAGGGCCCTGTCGCCGAAGCGATGAAAGGGAAGGGTCCCGTCCCGCGTCCGGCCGGTATGATCGTCGCCGGCGATCTCACCGAAGTCGGCAACGCGAAGCAGTGGCAGGATTTCGACCGGATGCTGCCTTGGCAGGGTTCCACGCCGGCGAAGTATCCGACCTTCGCCCTGGCGGGTAATCATGACGGCGGCGCCACCGGTCCGGTCCGCCAAGGCCTGCGCGAACGCAATCGTGGCATGCTCGCCGCGGGTCTCGTCACGAAGCTTTCCGCCGACGCCTTACACTCCGCCTGGAACTGGCAGGGCGTGCACTTCATCAACGTCAACCTGTACCCTGGTGACGGCGTCAAGGAAGGCGCCAAGGCGGGCTCGATGTGGGATCCGGAAAGTAGCCTATCCTTCCTGCGCGCGCGATTGGCCGAGATCGGTGCGACCGAACCGGTCGTCATCGCGATGCACCTCGACTTCAGCGCCCGCAGCACCTGGTGGGATCAGCCCAAGCGCAAGGCTTTCTACGAAGCCATCAAGGGACATAACATCATCGCCCTCCTGCACGGCCACACGCACGTCATCACCCGCCTGCAGTTCCCCGAAGACAAGGATTACGCCGACTTCGGCGGCCAGGGTCCCCGCTTCGATTGCTTCTCCGCCGGCGCCTTCAAGCCTGACGCCAAGGAAGGTAAGCCGTTCCCTGGTCCGCGTTATCCCTGCGAGTGTTACGTCTTCCGCATTGTCGACGACGTCCTCATTGCCGCGCATTACACCGCCGAACCCGGTGGCTGGAATACCAGCAAGCACGCCCCGCAGCTGACGTTTGTGAAGAAGATTAAGTAAATAGGACTGCGTGGAGGTCTGAATGGAGGGCTGCGTGGAGGTCTGCGTAGAGGGCTAAATGGATCACTGATGGCAGATGACGGATGTCAGAGAACAAAGGGCCGACCGGATAATTGGCGGGGGCGCACATTTTCAGGTCTCGGGTCTCGGCGATCTGGAGCCGGGCACGGGTGAGCAGGTTCAGTTTCGGGGCCCGGGACCTGTACCTGCACCTGTACCTGAAGACCTGAACCAGAAACCTGAGGGCCGAGACCTGGGACCCGAAAAGTCTTTCTGCCTCGGGTAGGGGCGCCACTGCGTGGCGTCCGTGGGCGGACGGAAGTTGGAATACTCAATGACTGTGCCCGCTGATCCGCACGTGCCTCTGGGAACGGACGCGACGCAGTCGCGCCCCTACCTGGTCCCCGCATTCCTCCACTCAGCCCTCGCGTCCTCGAGTCCACGAGTCGTCGTGTCCTCGCGTTACCTCACTTCCCACTCCGCCACACCTTCTTGTCCGGGGTGACGAGCATGACGTCGAGCTTCTCGCGCAAAGCGATGCGCTTGGCCTCTTCGAAACCGACGGCCATCAGGGCGGTCGACCAACCGTCGGCCTGGAAGCAGCTCTCGTGAGTCACGACGACCATCTCGAGCGTGGGTTCGACAGGGCGGCCGGTCTTGGGCGAGAGGATGTGTGAGACGGGCTTGCCGGCGGCGAGCTTCTTGGCGCGGTAAAGTCCGGAGGTGCTCAGCGCCCGGTCGGATAGTAGTACGGTCTCCAACATGACGCGCGGGTTGAACGGGTCTTCGATACCCGCGCGCCACGAGCCTGCAGAGAGGATCTCGCCGCCGACCTCGATGAGGTATACATGTTGGCCTTGGGCGCGCAGGATCGTCGCGGCGCGGTCGGCCGCGTAGCCCTGCAGCACGGACCCGAGGTCGAGGTTCAGGCCCTCGTGGCTCTTCGCCAGCGTGAGGTTCTCCTTGTCGAGTTTGAGTTTCGCCCAGCCGACCTTCGCGAGCGCGGCCTTGAGTTGCTCCGGTGTGGGGTCGGGTAGTTTGCCCGCCGGGCCGTAGCCCCAGAGGTTCGCCAACGGCGCGACGGTGATGTCATACATCCCGCCGGAGGCGGTGCTCAGCTTTAGGGCGAACTCGACCAGTACGGCGAGTTCTTGGGTAATGCCAAAGGCTTGGGTGGATTCGAGGTGATTGAAGTCGGCGGTCGCGGAGGATTCGCGCCAATGTGAGAGCGAGAACTCGACGCGCTTAAATTCCGCTTCGAGCTCGCGCTTGAGGATCGCGGCGTCGACGTCGCTGCCACGCACCTTCACGGTCCAGGTCGTGCCAAAGGCCGCACCGTGCAATTCGGTGACGGCTTGGCGCGCCGCGGTCTCCGGGGTTTCTTCCGCGGCGAAGTCCGCTCGAGGAAAAAAGGCCACCCCGGCTCCCAGCGCAAGGACGACGGCCGCCCAAGTGTCGCGTCGTCCCCAGGTTTCGGCTTGGTTGGCGGAGCGCACAAACTTGAAGAGGGCGCCGGTCGGACAGCCATATTTGCAATAAGCCTGCGGCACGACGACCGAGGCGAGCAGGCCGACCACGGCCAAGGTCAGCGGAATCGCGACCCCGATTCCGAGAATCCAGGCGTCGAAGGGCTCGACTTGCCCGATATTCCAGCGGGGCCAGACCAGGGCAGCCAAAAAGGCCCCAGCGAGGGCGATGGCAGGCAGTTTGCTCAGCCAGGCATGCCAACGGGCAGGGACATTCATCTGCAGCCGCTTAAGGCCTCCCAGGAGCTCCTGGGCGGCCCCATGAGGGCAAATCTGATGGCAATAGGCTTGGCGGCGGGTCGCCCAAGGGATGAGCAGGGCGATGCCCCCGAGGATCAGGAGGGCGGGGGCTTGGGACCATGGGATGCCATGGCGGGCCCAGCCGGCGAAGAGGGAGAGCGAAAGCAGCTGGCCGAGCCAGAGGCCTAGCCCGCCGACGAGCAGGATTTTCCAGACGGTGCGGACGACCGGTCGGCCGTGCAGAGGCGTGAAGGTCATTAGCAGCGCGCCGACGAGGAAGCACCAAAGTGCCCCAGTGCGGAGGCTTTGCAGGGTGTCCTGCTTCGCGCGCTGGCCGCCCTGCGCGTCATCGGCGAAGCGCGTTTGTAATCCCTTGGCGATTCCGTAGCTGGTGAGCGTCGCACCGGAGACCGTGTCGAGTTCGCCTTTCCGGAAATCGAACTCAGCCCACTCGCGCGTAGTCCACTTCGTCAGGTCCTTGAAGAACGTACGACCCTGAGGGTCGGGTTCCTGTTCCTTGATGCGGCTCACGTACTCCTCTGTGTCGTAAGTCGTGCGTAGGATTACCTGACGCAGGCGAAGGCCGTCGGCTTCGATGGCGATAAGCGTCTCGCTCGGGCCGGCGTAGCCGATGACCTCATCGGCGGAAGGCGAGGAGCGCACGACGTAGCCGAGGTGGGCCCGGTTGGGCCCGCGCACAAGATTCCAGCCCAAGCGCGGGACGTTGGGTTCGAAGCCGGTGGCGGCGGGGAAGCCGACCGACTGCACTTCCTTCAGCGAGAGGGGCGTGGCGAAGCGCAGCGACACATAATTGCCGGAGAGCCGCTTCTGGATGGATTCGGCGATCGCATAGGCCGTGAGCGTCGAGCCCGCGTAGGCCTCCAATTTTGGGGTCGGCTGGGTGGTCGGTCTCCATTCCTTGAATGATTTCTCGAACGCAGATTCCTTCCGGAGCGCGTCGACGTGCTCCGGCGTGTCTTCGCTCGAGAGGATGCGGGTACCGACGATCTTTTCCTGGTTGTCGAGCGCCACGAGCACGTTGCTCGGGCCGGCGTAGCCGAGGATGCTGTCGGCGTCGGGCGACGTCGTGACCAGACGGCCGAGGCGGTTGCCGTGCTCGTCCTGGACGAGGAGCGTCTGGTTGGGGCCGGACTTCAGTCGCTTAGCTTCGGGGAAGAAAGCCTTGGCGTCATCGAGCCCGAGTCGTGTCAGCGCCGACTCCGTGAGGGGAGTCGTGCGCTGCAAGAGCAGGGCGGCGAGGAGTAAAGCCGCGAGCCGCCAGCCTTTGACCAGCCAGGCGCTGACGCGGGGCGACGGCATCGCTTAGTCGGCGAGGATCAGTTGGAAGGCGTCGGCGTGGACGTTGCCCTTGGCACCGTCGGACGAGAGGACGAGGGTGTGGGTACCGGCGGCGAATGAGAACTTACCAAGTTTGTTGGCCTGATCGATAACGCCGACCTTCTGGTTAAGACGAAGAGTGACGGGCTTCTCGCCGACGCGATTGATCGTCAGGACGGAGTTACCTGAGCGATTCTCGTGGGCCTCCCAATAGCCGCGGAGCTCATACTTGCCAGCATCCTTGACCTCGAAGGTGTAGGTCGCGCGGTTGCCGGCGCCCGAGGCGTAGTGGTAGCCAGTGCCGAGGTGCGCGATGCCGCGGCCTTCGGTCCACTTGCCTTCGAATTTCGCCTGGGCGTCGTCGACGATGACGCCGCCGAGCTTGGCCAGTTCCTTGAGGTCGTCGGGGGAGAGCTTCGTCGGCGTGCCCTTAGTGAGGTCGAGTGCGGCGCGGTGGGTGGGCAGTTCCTTGTAGTCGGCGATCGACGTGTCGAGGAAGAGGTCCGCTCGCAGGTCGCTACGGCGCATGCGGCCGGGCTGTTCCATGAGCTTGATCAGGTCGGGCAGGTGCTTCTGGTAGACGCCGCGCGGATCGGTATTTTCACGGATGGCCAGGTAGGCGGCCTTGCCGACGACTTCGCCCATCATCCCGATGGTGCGCATCACGCGGACGGTGCCGAGGGCTTCGTGGGTGACCGAGATGTGGCGCCCAGCGAAGAACAGGTTGTTGATGTTCTTGGAGTAGAAGAGGCGGTAGGGCAGCGGGTAGCCGTTGCGACGGTCGACGGCGTGGACCTGCTTGCCGCTGGCGTCGGTGTAGCCGAATGCGGCGCGCGAGATGAACGGATTATCAGGAAACTTCTTGGCGAACTGTTCCTTGGCGTAGTGGAGGTCGATGTCCCATGTGGTGGGCACGCAGCCGTCATCGAAATCGCGGCGGGTGATGATGTCTTCCTTGTTCAGGATGATGTCTCCGTCGAAGAGGCGAGATTCGCGGGGGCCGCCGACGTGCGAGGCCCACTTGAGGTCAGAGAGGGCGTACTTAGCCTTGTCCGGGCCGTTCTTGAGGGCGGAGAAAGCGCCGTACATGGCACGGAAGTTCCAGTCGCGGATATACTCGAGGTCCTTGATCGGATCCTTGTCGAAGCCAGACTCCCAGAACCATTCGGCCTTCATGAAGGGCTTGTCGTCGATTTTAGCCTTGGACTTGTTGAGGAGAGGGAAATCGCCCATCTCGAGGGGCAGCGCCCAAGGGGTCGCGGGCCAGCTTGAAGCTTGGTCTGCGTCTTGGTAGAACCACATGTTCGACATGCCCATACGCTTGTCGGGCTCGGTGCGGAAGGTCGCGCCGGCGTAGGCGCCGACCCAGCCATGGCCGGTGGTGTCGGCCACGAACTTGGCGCGGAAGACCTTCTCGCGGCCAGTCTTGACGTCGATGGCCTTCACGGCGGCGATGCGATTGCCGTCCATGATCACACCGGTGGCGTAGTGGCCGAGGAAGAGGGAGATATTCTTTTCATTGCGGACGACCTTTTCCTTGAGGTCATCACCGAAGCTATCGATGCGACCGGGGCTATCGGTCGAGCGATCGCCGATTTCTTCGATCATCTCACCGAGGTGCGGGAACTTGCCGCGCGTGGTACCACCCTGGGCCCAGACACCGATCTCGGAGCTGCCGTTACCGCCGAGGACGAAACGGTCTTGGATAAAGGCGACCTTGAGCGACTGACGGGAAGCGGAGAGCGCGGCGCCGAGGCCGCCGTAGCCGCCACCGACGACGACGAGGTCGAACTCGCCCTGATCTTCAGTTCCCTTGGGGCTATTCCACTGCGAGCGGGCGGCGACAAGCGCTTCGCCTTCGGGCGGGGTGAAAGAAGCGTCCTTGCTGAAGAGGATGGCGTCGGCACGACCGGCGAAACCGGTGAGGTCATGGAGCGCGATTTTTACGTCGCCTGCGGGTAGGGTGACCTTGCCGCCTGCTTGCCAATGCCACTCGGCGCCTTTCGTGCCGAACTCAGCGGCGACGGGCTGTCCGTTGACGATCAGCTGGAAGCGGCCGGGGGTGCCGGGGGCGTTCCAGTGGGCGACCCAATCCTTGGTGCGCACCCAGACGCGGTATTCGCCCGCCGTGGCGATGCGGACCGAGCC
>JBIILC010000067.1:0-7218 GCA_044232865.1 Opitutales bacterium
CTCCGGTATTATGCGTACAGATTACCGGGACGCCACAGGCCATGGCCTCGAGAATAGCCAAGCCGAAGCCTTCGGCAATCGACGGCAGCACCATGACATCCGCTTGAACGATATCCTCCGCTAATTGGGCATTGGACAAGCCTGCCTTGATTTCGACGTCCAGACTCCTGAACTCCGCACGGAATGCCGGATCGATGGGAGCCCTCGTATAGATCACGAGACGGACGTGCGGGGCCAATCCGTGCAACGCCCTGAGCAAGTATAAAGCCCCCTTGCGCTGGGTGAAGGCCCCGACGAAGGCCACGGTGAACTTACCGCGTGGAGCGACTTGCCGGCAGCGATATAACGAGGCGTCGACGCCGTAGGGCACGACCTTGATGGGCGCGCTCGCTCCCGCCTCGAGGAGCGTGCGTCGCGTGAAATTGCTCGCGCAAAGAATGCCTTGGGCCTGAGACGGAGCGGCCTGCTCGGCCTCGGCGTGGGCGTCGAGCGGGAGAATCTCCATCTCGGCCGACAGCGAAGCGCGGGCGGCGGGCTCGCGCTCAATTTCCTCCTGATAGAGACGACGCAGGGGCAACACCGGAGGATGCACCTGAAAAAGCAGCCGACTGCGAAGGTTCCGACCGGCGTTGAAAGCAGCGCCCGCATAATAGCTGTAGGCCACCAGGTGGGCTCCCGTACTTTCCGCGACCCAAGCAGCGTTCCGACCGATAGCGGCATCCTTACGGTTACGAAAGGCCTGCTGGTTTGCACAAGGGAGACGGCCCGCGGACTCCCAAAAGAAGGCTCGGGCGGAGACGGAGACAGCGGACACCTCAATCAGCGGATGCCGGCGCACATGGATATAATCACGCCCCGGACCAGGAGCGTAATCATGCCAGGCCTGTGCGCCGAAATAGGCATCGGTCACTAGGCGCTCGAGCTGACCGGATTCGGCCAACGCGGCGGCGCCTTCGTAGTGATCACGCGGTCCGGCAAAACAGACCACGGCGCGTGCAGAGGAGCCGCTCATCTCAGGCGTTGGGTTGTGCCCCCCTGCCGATGCTGCGCAGAGTCAGGCCCGCGCGACGAACCGCCGTGGCGTCCACGATATTGCGCCCGTCATGGATGACGGCACCGGCCTTGAGTATGCCCGCGAGGCGGGCCCAATCCAGCGTCGCGTAGGCGGACCACTCGGTGAGCACCGCGACGCCATCGGCCCCAGCCAGCGCAGCCTCAGGGGTGGCCACAACCTCGACCCCCTGGGCGCCGAGCTCCGACCTGACGGACTCCGGCGTCACCCTGTAGTCGTGGACGGCCAACGTGGCTCCTCTGGCGAGCAGCCGGCGGCACACGTCCATCGCAGGCGTCTCACGCACGTCGTTGGTGTCCTTCTTGAAGGCGAAACCGAGGATGGCGATTCGTCGACCGCGGAGACTTCCCGCACCGTCCGCGATCGGAGCAGCGATGAGGTCAGCGAAGCGACGCTTCTGCCATTGATTGAGATCGACGACTTGCTGCCAATAGGCGGCCACTTCGGTCAGGCCGTAGCTCTCGCTGATGTAGATGAGGGAAAGCAGGTCCTTCTGGAAACAGGATCCGCCGAACCCCACGGACGCGCGCAGGAATTTCGGGCCGATGCGTGAATCCGCGCCGACCACGGCAGCGACCTCCTCGATATCCGCGCCGGTGACCTCGCAGAGGGCCGAGATGGAATTGATGGACGAAACGCGCTGCGCCAGGAACGCATTGGCGACGAGTTTGGAGAGCTCGGCCGACCAGAGACCCGTGCTGAGTATCCGCTCCGCGGGTACCCAGCGTCGGTAGATTTCAGCCAGCGCCGCGATGGACTCAGGACGCTCGCCGCCGATCAGCACCCGGTCCGGCTCCTCGAGATCGCGGATGGCCGTACCCTCGGCCAGGAATTCCGGATTGGAAAGGATATCGAACGTCACGCCCGGGCGGGCGGTTGCCAGGATTGATTTGATGCAATCGGCGGCCCGGACGGGCATCGTCGACTTTTCGATGACGATGGTGTGGCCCGTGGCGTGCGCAGCGATGAAGCGCGCGCAGGACTCGACGTAGCGGAGGTCCGACGCCTTGCCGGCGCCCTCCCCTCCTGTCTTCGTCGGCGTATTGACCGAGATGAAGACCGCGTCGGCCGCGGCGACGTAGGCGGCGCCCTCCGTCTGGCCGACAAACCGGAGATTGCGCCCGCGGGCCCGGGACACGACCTCGGCGAGCCCAGGCTCATAGATGGGAAGTTCTTCCGAGTTCCATGCAGCGATGCGCGCCTCATTAAGATCGAGCACCGTCACGTCGATATCCGGGCAACGGTCGGCGATGACGGCCATAGTCGGGCCGCCGACATAGCCGGCGCCTATGCAGGCGATTTTTCGAAGGGAAAGGGGCATGGAAATCAGCGAGGCCCGAGGGCGCGAAAATAGTCGATGGTGCGGGCCAGCCCAGCGGCCAACGGCACCTGCGGCTCCCAGCCGAGGAGCCGGCGAGCCTTGGTGATATCGGGCTGGCGCTGCTTGGGATCATCGGCCGGCAAGGGGCGGCGGACCAATGGTAACTGCGAGCCCGTCAAGCGCTGCACTTCGGCCGCCAGCTCCAGCATCGTGAACTCCACCGGATTACCTAGGTTGATGGGACCGGGATTCGACGGGAGCGCGAACACGCGGACGATGCCCTCGATGAGGTCGTCGACATAGCAGAACGATCGCGTCTGGTCGCCCTCGCCATAAATCGTGAGGGCCTGACCGGCGAGCGCCTGCGCGATGAAGTTCGTCACCACGCGGCCGTCATCCCCGCGCATTTGCGGTCCGTAAGTATTAAAGATGCGGACCAGACGGGCGTCGACGCGGCCTAGGCGGGTGAAGTCGGCGCAGAGCGTCTCACCGATGCGCTTACCCTCGTCATAGCACGCGCGGGGTCCCAGCGTATTCACATTCCCTTGGTAGCTCTCCGGCTGCGGATGGACCAGCGGGTCGCCGTAGATTTCCGAGGTCGAGGCCTGCAGCAGGCCGGCCTTGTGCCGCTGCGCATTCTCCAGCGCATGGAGCGTGCCCAGAAAAGCGATTTTCGACGTATAGACCGGGTCCGCCTGGTAATGGGGCGGCGAGGCCGGGCAAGCCAGGTTGCAGACCAGGTCACAGGGGATGTCATACGGCTTCACCACGTCGTGGCGCACGAAGCGGAAGCGCGGATGGGCGGACAACCAGTCGATGTTGGCCTGCTGTCCCGAGTGGAGATTATCCAGGCCCACGACCTCATGTCCGTCCGCTAGCAGGCGGGCGGAGAGATGGGAACCGAGGAATCCGGCGGCGCCGGTGACGAGGGTGATCATTATTCAGTTAAAATCAGGAAGCCGGTGCCGCCGAACCCGCGCGCGGACAACTTCTGGGAAAATAGCCCGACCCAGCGGCAAGGCAGGTTGGCGAGGTCCGGCGAAGCTGACCACGGGGCGCGTATGCGGTTTGACGTTCATCGCAATGACCGGATCAGCCATCGGACAAAGGAGAAACCCCACCGGACGGGCGGGAGGAAAGAGAGCCGGAAGGCGGCATAATGCCAGGACCAGCCCACCTCGCGGAAGACCGGGATGAACCGCTCCTTGCTCGCGTTGGGCAGCCCTAGGCAGCAGAGCATGTGCCGCTGATAGCTGACGCGCATCTTGCGCCGCTTGTCGGCCGAATCCGGTATGTAGCCCCATTCGGTCTCCGTGGAGGTCACGTAAGCTTGGCTTAGAGAAGCGTTTCCCCCGTGAAGTCGGCGGCGGATGAAAGGGATATCTGTCTGGATCGCCTGGAATTTGCTCAAAATGCAGAACGTGAAAAGGTACATATCTTCCCCCATCATGGCCTCATTCAGAGGATAGGCCGCCCGCGTAAATTCACCACGGTGGAACTGGAAGCTCGGCAGGAAGCGCTCAAAGGGGGATTGCAGTTTGATTGGACGCGATGGACCGCAAATACGCGCCTCCGCAAGGGGCTGGCCGTCGGAATCAATATTAAGATGCGACCCAAGCAACATACCTGCCTTTGGCCAGTGGGAAAACTCTGCAATACAGGCCTTAATCATTCCCAGCTGCATCGTGTCATCGGAAGCGAGGGCGTAGAAATAATCGGCGTCTGAACATTGCGCGTAGCAACGGTTCAGGGTTTTCACGATGCCTTGACGGACTTCGTTCTTCAGCAGGACGATGGGGAAACGGGAGGCCAACTCCTGAAGTTTGGCGTAATTACTGTCCGTCGAAGCGTCATCGCAGATGACCACGCGGAGGTTCGGGTAGCCTTGGGCAAAGACGCTTTCCACGGCCTCGACCACGAACCGTTCGTGGTTCATCGACGGCATCATGATGGCGACTAGGGGCGGCTCAGCGGACATGGCGCTCCCCCTTTCCGACGGTGTGAGCAACCAAGGCGACGAACTCAGTGATGTGACGGCGCATGAATCTATGAAAGATGACGGACAATCTGGCTGACTCTTTTCGCAAATATGGTCGGTCCATGGCTTGAGGCAGCCGCCACCGAGGCCGCCTGAGCGAAGCCGAGAGCTTCGAACTCCGCCAACTTTAACATGGCGGCAGCCATTCCGCTCTCGTCGCCGGGTTTAAATAACCTCGAATTTCCAGATGATGCGAAGTCCGGGGCCGATCCAATCGCTTCCGAAAGCAGCAGCTGACATCCGGAAAGCGCAGCTTCGTGGACGACCAAGCCCCAGGCCTCGGCATGGCTGGGCAAGGCGAAGATTCGGGCCTCACGGTAGAGGGCCCCGAGTTGCTCGGGTTGGACGAAGCCGTGGACCTTGATCTGCGGGTGGGCGGGGATCGCACTCTGTAGCGGCCCGCTGCCATACATGCAGAGCTCCCAGCCCGGGAGCAGGTGAGCGACGGCGGCGAAGGCCCGGGCAAGCGGCACGCATCCTTTACGTTCAATATACTGACCTACGAAGATGATGCGTTTAGGGCGTGCGGATAACGGGGGGCCATTGAAGAACAGCCGCGGATCGGCGCCGTACATTCCCTCGAAGATCTTCTCATCCGGCATCCCGTACCAGCGCGCCAACCGCCTGCCGGATTTCCCGGGGACGAGCACGGCCGAGAACTTACGCCGCTGGCATGCGCGGAACCAGGGAGCCCCGACCAGTTGGCGGAGGTCGCCTCTCCAGTTATTATCCATCAACAGGCAGACCTTGCCGCCCGCGGCGCGCACCTCGTCGCCTAATGAGTTGAAGGCGGGGTAGGCCCAGCCTGACTGGAAAAACACCTTGGGCACAGGCAATCCGAGTTCCTTCCAAGAAACAGGACGGGGAGCCTCGACCCAATGCGCCGGCCAGCCGAGCGCTTCCTCGATTCCACCTACGGGTACCGCTGGGCGTGATCCAATCACGGGGAACGGCTGCCCCAGTTCCTGCCGGGCGGCAGCCAGGAG
This sequence comes from Opitutales bacterium, assembly GCA_044232865.1. Taxonomy (GTDB): domain Bacteria; phylum Verrucomicrobiota; class Verrucomicrobiia; order Opitutales; family UBA953; genus UBA953. Next base: position 5,418 of record JBIILC010000067.1, read on the forward strand.
CCGGGCGGCGTATTGCGGCAAGCCATTCCATGAGAAAGCGATGTCGTTCATGGGTGGCTGGCTCTCATCTGTTGGTGTCTCAACCATGGCGCATCTGGCGTTTACGTTCACTCAGACGGATTCGCACTTTAAGTACCGGTGCATACAGGAACGGTGTGACGAAAAGGGTGAATAATTTTACCGCCTTGGCCGTACCGATGCGGCGGAGCGACCAGGCAAGCGCGACTTGGCCGGCGCGGGCGAATAAAGATTTGGTCTGGAGCAGACGCTGCTCGACCGCGGAATACGCCGTTTCCTGACGAAGATAGACGTCCAGTTCGTTTGGCAGGATGCGTCCGTCAGCCCGGGCTTTCGCGATGTCCGCGCTGAGTTGCGTGCAGAATGCCGCCCGGTCGTCGGCGAATCTCAGATTGCGTTGGACCGTCTCCGCCGAGGTCTGTGTCTGCGCGGGGCTGTGCAGATTGCCGGCAGGGGTACGGTAGCGGACCAGCTTGCTAGCAAGGAAACGGCCTTCGCCTAGGATCAGCCCGCGGATAGGCAGGATGACATCCTCCCGCAAGATCTGTGGAGGCAGCTCGGCGAATCCGCGGAACACGTCGATGCGATAGGCGCAGGTAGCTCCTAAGATCGGGGCGCACGTGCCCTGCAACATCCCCACCATAGAAAACTCAGAGTCACGATGGCCCAACCCTTCCCGTCCTTCGACCAGTTTACCTCCCTCGTCGATTACGCTCGCCGCGGTGTGGGCAAATGCGACGCGCGGGTCAGCGAAGAGCCGCATAGTCCAGGCGACGCGCTCCGGCTCGGAGATGTCGTCCCAACCGCCAAAGACGACGACGCGACCAGACGCGCGTCGGGCGGCGGCGTTAATGACGCCTGTAATTCCCTGATTTTGCTGATGGTTGATGCGGATGACGGGAATATCGGCCGGAAAATCGCGGAGGGCCTCATCGATCTTCTCACGCGTGCAATCCGGCGAGGCGTCATCGGTGACGATTAACTCCAATGGCCGATAGGTCTGCTTCGCCACGCTCCGGATGGCCTCCGCCACGAAGGCTTCGTGGCGATAGGCAAACAGGACAAATGTGGCGAGCTCGGGCATCGGGTGTGACTTAGCCTAAAGGTAGTGCAAAGGTGGAGCGATGGAGTCGCAGGGGGCAAGCTGGCACGCGGGCTAGAGGCTTAGAGGCACACTAGCTGGCCGGTTGACAAGGGAGGCAATGGGTAGGGACAGCACCACGTGCTGTCCTAAGTACAAAGGTGCAAATGTAAGAGACATGACTCAGGTGGCGGGTGACGGGAAAAGACAGAGAGGCTTAGTTGACCAAAGGCTCGGAGGCTCAGACTTTTGATGACATTGCCTCTGGTAGGGCGGCGATTGCTATCGCCGCCGTTCTAAGCCGAGGCCGTGAAGTCGTCGGGTCTTAGCTAAGCCCATATCCGCCCTAGCCTGTCCTGACGAACGGACGCAACGTAGTCGCACCCCTACCTTTTGCGCGGCTGACCAAGGATGGTCAGCCCTACCTTTTGGCAGAAGCCTCAAAGGGAAACCAGAGATCGGATGAATTGATGCATTTCCCAGCCGCTAACCGCTTACCGCTTTCACCCGTCATGGGTAGAGTCGGGACCAAGTCACGACATAGTGGATCGAGGTAGGGCTAATCATCCTTGATTAGCCGCGGGAACCCAGAGCCAGCTACTTAAAGCCGAATGGCTGAGACCGAAAAGGCGATTCGGCTCATTCGAAGATGATTTCGTCGGGCACGAGCTTCCGCAGTGGGCCGAGCCGCCGCCGTTCCAG
>JBIILC010000068.1:0-7180 GCA_044232865.1 Opitutales bacterium
TTTTCCTCTGGTCGGGCTGGTGAGATTCGAACTCACGACCTCTTGCACCCCATGCAAGCGCGCTACCAGACTACGCTACAGCCCGAGAGAGGAAAGATTGGGTTAAGCCCCAGCCAGAAGGGGATGTCAATCCGACAAACCCAGCCCCTTGGTTTCTCGACATAACGAAGGCCTAACCCTAATAAATCCGCATGAGTCGCGCCCCCCTGCTTCTGCTATCCCTGTTCTGCGCCAGCCTCTGCGCGGAGTCTCGACCGAACATCGTGTTCATCCTGGCCGATGACCTCGGCTACGGTGAAGTCGGCTACAACGGCCAGAAGATCATCCGCACCCCGAACGTGGATCGCCTCGCTCGCGAAGGCATGATCCTCACCCGCCACTACTGCGGTAGCCCGGTATGCGCGCCATCGCGCACGGTGCTGATGACCGGACGTAATCCCGGCCGCTCCACGGCCCGCGATAACGGCGACGTCGGCGACCGCGAACAGTTCCCGTTGCCGACCGGCATCACGACGCTGCCCGCGACGCTCAAGTCAGCTGGCTATGCGACCGCGGCGTTCGGCAAATGGGGCATGGGCGGCTTCGATTCCACCGGCAGCCCGCTGAAACAAGGTTTTGACCGTTTCCTCGGCGTCACCAGCCAATGGGTCGCGCACAGCCACTACCCCCCTTTCATCCAGGATAACGGCGTCAAGATTCCGCTCGATAACGGACCCGACGGCGTACCCGGCCATGGCGTCTTCCCGGCTGACGCCGACCCGCAAGACCCCAAGGCCTACGCGCCGTTCATCGGCAAGGACTTCCTGAGCGAGCGCACGATCAAAGGTGCGGAAGCCTTCATCGCCGCCCACAAGAGCAAGCCGTTCTTCCTCTACTACGCCTCGCCGCTGCCGCACGTGGCGCTGCAAGTGCCCGCCGAAGAACTGACGCAGTATGAGGGCGTGATCAAGGAAGACGCCCCCTACGCCCCGCAGAAAGGCGGCTACAGCCCCAACCGCACGCCCCGCACCACCTACGCTGCGATGATCTCGCGCCTCGACAAGGAAGTCGGCCGCATCCTCGCCGCGCTCGAGCAGGCCGGGGTGGCCGACAACACGATCATCGTCTTCACCGGTGACAACGGTGCGACGCATGACGCCGGCGGCGCCGATACGAAGTACTTCAATTCCGCCGGTGGCCTGAAGGGCCTAAAGGGCTCCCTCCATGAAGGGGGTGTCCGTGAACCCACCGTCGTGCGCTGGCCCTCCGGCATCAAGGCCGGCACGCGCTCGAACCGCATCTCGGGCTTCGAAGACTGGCTGTTCACCTTCTCCGAACTTGCCGGCGTGAAGCTTGAGCGCACCGCCGATATCGCCAGCGAGAGCCTCGTCCCGACGTTCAAGGGCACGGATGCCCCGCGCACCGCCCCGCTCTATCGAGAGTTCCCCAGCTACGGCTCGCAGCAAGCGATCTGGGACGGCAAGTGGAAGGCCATCCGCACGGATATGACTAAGGCCGTCAAGGCCAACGCCCCGATCGTGACGCAGCTCTACGACCTCGACGCGGATCCGAACGAGACGACCGACCTCGCCGCAAAGTTCCCCGAAGTGGTTAAGGAACTCGAAGCCAAGATGACCGCCGCACGTGTGCCGAATGCGGACTTCCCGCTGCCAGGCGTCGACCCGATGCCCGCCAATGCCGGCAAGGGAAAGAAGAAGGCCGCGGCGAAGAAGTAGTAATAAACCGGAGACCCGATGATTGGCGTGGGCCCTGAGGTAGGGGCGCGACTGCGTCGCGTCCGTCGACCGGAGTCGCTGAGAATAGTTAAGCGGGCTTGATTCGCACAACATAAGGCGAACGGACGCGACGCAGTCGCGCCCCTACCCTCACAACTCCTCAATCCCAGCCCTCAGCTCCGCGGCTTTCTTACGCACCGCGGCCTGTTCGGCGGGCGGCATGTTGGCGGCCTGACGCACGGCCATGCCGATGCGCGGGTTATTGAGAAAGCGGTCCTGATGGCGCAGCCAGAAATCCCAATAGAGCGCGTTGAGCGGGCACGCCAGCGGACCGGTGCGGTCCTTAGGGTCATACGGGCACCCTCCGCAGTAGTTCGACATCTTGGAGACGTAGCTCGCGGCGCAGCAATACGGCTTGCTCGCCAGGAACCCACCATCCGCGTGCTGACTCATGCCGATGACATTCGGGAGCTCGACCCACTGGAAGGCGTCGATGTAAACGCCGAGATACCAGCGCTCGACCTCCGCCGGATCCACGCCGGCGGTCAGGCAGAACGAGCCGATGACCATCAGGCGCTGGATGTGGTGAGCGTAAGCGGTCTCAAGCGATTGCCCGACCGAATGACGCATGCAGTTCATCTTCACCTTACCGGTCCAGAACCAGGACGGCAGCGAGAGTGTATGCCCCAGCCCATTAGCTTCGGCGTAACCAGGCATCTTCGCCCAGTAGACCCCGCGGATATATTCGCGCCAGCCGATGATCTGGCGCACGAACCCTTCCGTCGCGGCGAGAGGATAACGGGCCGGATCACGCTCATGAGCATCCGCCGCGGCCTGGGCGACCTCGAGAGGTGCGAGCAGCTTCACGTTCAGGGCGAAGGATAGGCGCGAGTGGAAAAGCCGATCCGTCGACGTGTGCATGGCGTCTTCGTAGTCTCCGAAATCCGGCAGGCCGCGCGCGATGAAGGCGTCTAGCTGGGCCAGCGCCTCCTTACGGTCCCGCGGCCAGGGAAATTCCTTTTCCGACGGCGAACCCATCGTCTTCACCCCGGCGGCATCGATCTCCGCCCAGATAGCGGAGTGGTCATGGGCGACATCCCAAGCCTTCGGCGGGGGCGGCGTGCCCTTCCACGGCTTCCGGTTCTCCTTGTCGTAATTCCATTCGCCACCGGCGGGCTTACCGTCCTCGTCCATCAGCAGACGCGTGCTGACGCGCATGCGGCGATAATAGGACTCCATCAGCCAGCGCTTGGCATCCTTCTTGAAATGCGCGGCCACTCCGTCGCGACCGTCGAGAAAGTGCTCCGAGTTCACGCAGGCCGTGACCAGCCCGCAACCGGCGGCGAAGGTGCGCAGGTCTTGGTCGACGCGGAATTCATCCGGCTCCTGATACTCAAAGCGCGTAGCCTTGGTCGCCACGAAGACCTGCTTAAGATTTTCGGCAAAGGCGTGGCGGTTATCCTTGTCGCTCAAACGGAAGTAACGGACCTTATGCCCCTGCTTGGTCAGGAGATCCGCCATTCGGCGCATCCCCGCGAAGATCGCGATGACCTTCTGAGCGTGATGCACCACGTAGTCCGTCTCGGAACGGACTTCCATGAACACATACGTCACCGACGCGTCCTTCATGCCGAACCAAGAATGCTCCGGGTTCAACTGGTCGCCGAGGATGAGACGAATCGTGTGCGCCACGCCCGCAAGGGAGGACGAAAGCGTCCAGACGCAAATCGCTCCCGGCCTTATCTGGCCAGGCGGCGGATTTCGATTCGTCGGAACCAGACAGGCTGACCTTCGGCCTGTAAGGCGATGTGACCATGGGAGAGCATGAGCTCCGCGCCGGCGTCGAGCTGGTCCGTCGCAGGGGAGACATGGTTGCGCGGGTCAAGCTGCGGGCGCTGATAGCGCAGCACCTCCACGCCGTTGACCCGATGGATGATTTCCTCATCGCCACGCACCTCGGCTTCGATCAGCACCCATTGTTCCGGCGGGAAGGTCGGCGCCTTCGAGCTCACGATGTGCTGCGAGATGAGCTTGCCGCCCATCTCGAGGTTCGTCCCAGGCGAGCAGACATTACCCGTCGGGCGAGGCCCCTTCCCTTCGTCGGCCAGGAACTGGAACTCCAAGCTAGAGGGAAACCCTTGATCCATCCCCATGCTCTGCGGGGGCTGGGCGTGCAGCATGACGCCGCTGTTGAGGTTTACGTATTTCGGCGCGTCGGCCACCATCTTGCCAGCGAAACGATACTCCATCCTCAGGACGTAGCGCGAATACGCGAGGTTCGTGAAGAGATGACCGTACTGCTGGTCGAACTTGGCGTAGCGGTCATAGGCGACCTTGATCATCCCGTCATCCACCCTGAAGGTCTCGGCGAAATTCTCGCCGAGGGGATGCTTGGCGATCTTGGGCGTCCAGCCCGACAGGTCCTTACCGTTAAACAGCGGTAGCCACTTAGGCTCCTCCGCGTAACATAGCGTGAAGAAGCATGAACCAGCCAGCAGGGAAAGGCAGCGCATACCTGACCTTATCCCACGTCGTCCGGATTCCAACCCCCAAGGCACAAAAAAGCCCGGGGTCTCCGGGCTGATTTCAAAACCTCGGGCCCTCAGGTCCTCAGGTCCTCGATTACTTAGGTCCGCCGCTGCGACGGGTGCCGGGGCGACCGAAGGGGCGGTAGTTACCCTGGGAGGCGCGGAAGCCGCCGTGGCGACCACCCTGTGGGCGGCCTTCGCGTTCGCTGTTGTGCGCGCCGGCGCGGGGATCTTGGTGACGCTGGAAATCTTCCGGGGTGCGGGGCGGAGCCTGCTGGGTGTAGTCGAAGCCCTGGAGCTTACCGCAATGGAGGTGCTTGCCGACGATGCGTTCGAGGCGGCGGAGTTCGCCAAGGTCTTCGCGGGTGACGAAGGTGATGGCGGTGCCGGTCGAGAGCGCGCGGCCGGTACGACCGATGCGGTGGACGTAGTCTTCGAGCTGGTCAGGGAAGTCGAAATTGAAGACGTGAGAAATGCCGTCGACGTCGATGCCGCGCGAGGCGATGTCGGTCGCGACGAGCACGCGGACCTCACCGTTCTTGAAGGCCTGCAGGGCACGCTGACGCTGGCTCTGCGAACGGTTGGCGTGGATGGCGGCACAGCTGATATCTTCACCCTGGAGTTTACGGCAGACACGATCGGCGCCGTGCTTGGTCCGCGCAAAGACGAGCACGCACTTAAGGGCTTCGTCCTTCAGGAGGTGGTGCAGCATGACCTGCTTGAGGGCACCCGGGCACTCGTAGAGCAGCTGGGTGACGGTCTCGGCAGGGGAAGTACGACGGCCGACCTCAATCATCTGAGGGTCGCGCTGATACTGCTTCGTAAGGGTCTCAATCTCGCGGGAGAGCGTGGCGGAGAACATCAGGGTCTGGCGTTCCTTGGGCAGGGCGCGAACGATGGTGTTGATCGCGGGCAGGAAGCCCATGTCCAGCATGCGGTCGGCTTCGTCGAGCACGAGGAACTCGACGGCGGAAAAGTCACCATGGCCCTGACCACCGAGGTCGAGGAGACGGCCCGGGGTGGCGATGAGGAAGTCGCAACCGCGACGGAGGGCGGCAATCTGGGGGCGTTCGGAAACGCCTCCGTAGCAGGTGGCGACGGTCGCACCGGCATAACGGGAATAAGCGGCGACGTTCTCGGCGATCTGAACAACCAGTTCGCGGGTCGGGGCCAGAATCAGGCAGCGGACACGGCCCTGGTGGGTGCTGTTCTTCGTGCGGACCAGCTTGGTGAGCAGAGGGAGGGTAAATGCGGCGGTCTTGCCGGTGCCCGTCTGGGCCACGCCGATGACGTCCTTACCCTCGATGATGACCGGAATAGAAGCCTTCTGAATGGGCGTCGGTTCGGTGTAGCCCTGGTCGGCCACGGCTTTGAGGATGGAGGCGTCGAGGCCTAAGGATGCAAACGGCATTAGCGCAAAGTGAGTAGAGGAATTGGAAAGGGCGAGAAGAATAGGGGGATAACGAGCATATGATGGTAGCGGTTGGCGGTTAGCGGTTAGGCCACCAAACACCTGCCAAAGGGACAGGTATTTCGGCTGTCGGCAGCATGCAGCCCTCATCCAACCGCCAACCGCTAACCGCCACCACCTTCGCTGGGACTACTTCCCAGCATTGCACTCTACCCTGCTCCGCATAGTAAACCCTCACCCACCAACAGCATGACGACCAAGCAACCTGACGGCTGGAGCTCCAAATTAGGCGTCATCATGGCCGTCGCCGGCAGTGCCGTCGGACTGGGTAACTTCCTCCGCTTCCCCGGCCTCGTCGCCGACAAGGAGACCGGGGGCGGCGCCTTCCTGATCGCCTACTTCATCTCGCTCCTGATCGTGGGCCTGCCGATCTGCTGGGTCGAGTGGACCCTCGGACGCTTCGGCGGCACGCAGGGCTTCAATTCCTCGCCAGGCATCTTCCACGCCATCATCAAGAAGCCTTGGGGTAAATACGTCGGACTCCTTGGCTTCATCATCCCGGTCGGCGTCTACTTCTATTACGTCGTCATCGAGTCGTGGTGTCTCGGCTACGCCTGGAATAGCTTCACCGGCGGACTCGACCTCGGCAAAGACCCCAAGACATACGCCGACGCCTTCTCTACGTTCACCGGCCTCAAGGCCGATGGCGCCGTCCTTGGACTCGGTGAGCCGTTCCTGTTCTTCATCGGGGTGTTCATCCTGAACTTCGTCATCATCTACCGAGGCCTCTCCAAGGGCATCGAATTCATCTGTAACTGGGGTATGCCGCTCCTGATTGCCATCGCCCTCATCCTGCTCGTCCGCGTGCTGACGCTCGGCACACCCGACCCCGCCCACCCCGAACTCAGCGTCTGGAACGGCCTCGGCTACATGTGGAATCCGCACGATATCTCCAAGGGCCTCTCCAACCCCGCCGTCTGGCTCAAGGCCGCCTCGCAGATCTTCTTCACGCTCTCCGTCGGCTTCGGCGTCATCATCACTTACGCCAGTTACCTCAAGAAGAACGATGACGTCGTCTTGAGCGGCCTCACCGCCACCGCCGCCAACGAGTTCTGCGAAGTCGGCCTGGGCGGCATGATCACCGTCCCCGCCGCCTTCGCCTTCCTCGGCGCATCGGCCGTCGCGGGCGGCACCTTCGCCCTGGGCTTCAACGTCCTGCCGCAGGTCTTCGCTGGCATGCCCTACGGACATCTTTTCGGCGGGCTATTCTTCACCCTACTCTTCATCGCCGCCATCACCTCCTCACTTTCGATGCTCCAGCCCGGCATCGCCTTCCTCGAAGAAGGCCTCGGCCTGGATCGCCGCGGCTCGGTCGCGCTGCTCGGTCTGGTCACCGCGGTCGGCTGCACGCTGGTGGTCTACTTCAGCGAGGGCCTGAAGGCGCTGTCGACGGTCGACTTCTGGATCGGCGATATCGGTATCTTCCTGCAAGGCACGATCCTCATCTTCGTGTTCAACTTTGCCTT
>JBIILC010000025.1:0-23533 GCA_044232865.1 Opitutales bacterium
CCATCCGGGGAGGTGCTTTCGATTTTAACGCCTTCTCTGATACGTTCCTCACCCTCGCAACCGTCGCCACGCTGGCGGACAGTCCGGTCAAAATCAGCGGGATTGCCCATACGCGCAAGCAGGAGACCGATCGCGTCCTCGCGATGGCCACGGAGCTCGAGCGTCTCGGCATCAAGGTCGCCCCCACCGCGGCGGAGTTGCGCGCGGATGACTCTCTCTCTTCACTAACGGTCTTCCCCAGCAAGGCTGCGCTCCGCCGCGTCGCGGCCGACGGCCCCATCACCATCCACACCTACGAGGATCATCGCATGGCGATGAGTTTCGGGGTCCTCGGCAGCTTCGACCTCTTCGGCGACGGTCGTCCGTGGATTGCCATCGAAGACCCGGCCTGCACCAGCAAGACCTTCCCGCATTTCTTCCAAGCGCTCGAAGCCCTGCGCACTAATTTCGTCCGCGTCTCGGTCGATGGAGGAGCTGCCTCCGGGAAATCGAGCACCAGCCGCCGCCTCGCCCAGAGGCACGGCCTGCTGCACGTCGACACCGGCGCGCATTATCGCAGCCTCACCCGGGCGCTATTACTGGCCGGTGCCGCCGCCGACGATCCGGCTTCCGTGAAAGCCGCCCTCAGCAAACTTCGCATCGGCTCGAGCGTTATCGCCCGCCAGGGCGCCCGCTCCTCCGCGCTCACCCTTGACGGGATTCTCCCTGACGACGCCGACCTACGCACGCCTGAGGTTAACGCCGCCGTCTCGAAAATCGCCGCCCTGCCAGCCGTCCGCACCTTTCTGCTCGAGTACCAACGCTCACAGGTGAAGTTAGCCAGCGATCAGGGCTTCGCTGGCGTAGTGATGGAAGGCCGGGACATCGGTTCCGTGGTCCTGCCGGACGCCGAAGTACGCATCTTCCTGGAAGCTGATCCGGACGCGCGCGCACAGAGACGCGCCGCGGAAGGCCAGTCTGACCAAGTTACCCAGCGCGACCACCTCGACGCCACACGGAAGACCGCCCCGATGGTCTGCCCAACCGGAGCCCATCGACTCGACAACACGCATAAGCCGCTCGACGAAGTCGTCGCCGAAATCGGTGAGTTCATCAAGGTCGCTGCCCTGCCCCGATGATTCTCGATTCGAAGAACCTGATCTACAAAGCCGTCTACCACGGCGCGCGATCATTCATGGAAGTCTTCGCCACCCTGGAGGTCGAAGGCTGGGAGAACGTGCCGAATGGCGCCTGCCTCTTCGCTTCTAATCACCAGAGTATGCTCGACCCGCCCTTGATCGGCTCGAGTCTGCCGCGCGAGATTTCGTTCATTGCCCGTCGTACGCTTTTCGATAATCCGCTCTTCGGCTTCGTGATCCAGGCCTGCCATTCTATTCCCGTCGACCGCGGCGAAGCTGATATCGGGGCCATCCGCTCCGCCTTGGCTGCCCTGAAGGCCGGTGAAGGCCTCCTGATCTTCCCCGAGGGTACCCGCAGCCAAGACGGTGTCATCACCGCTCCTAAGGCCGGTGCGGGGCTCCTAGCCTGCCGTTCGGGTGTGCCGGTGGTGCCCATTCATATCCGTGGTGCCCGCGACATGCTTCCGCGCGGCGCCAACTTCCCACTCGGCTCGGCGCGCATCCGCGTTCGTTTCGGCAAGGCGATGCAACCGTCGGAATACGACCCGGGCAGCGATCACGCCGATCGGTCAATCGAAGCGTCCCGCCGAATCCTCGAGCGAATCAAGTCTCTCCCGGATTGCGACGACCCCGGACTCTGAGCGGGTCGCGCTTTACGAGATGCGCTGAGGCATCACGACACAGAGGAAGTCGTCCTTGAGTCCGCGAATGACGCCAGGGGACATCTCATCCTTGAATTCGAAATCGATTTCATCCTCGGTGAGGGCCTTAAGCGGGTCGGTGATGTACTGAGGGTTGAACGCAATATTCACGTCCGGTCCTTCGTACTTCACGGCGATGGGTTCATGTGCTTCGCCGCTTTCCGACTTTGCGGAGATCTCAAGATTTTGGGTCTTCTTCGAGACGCTCATGCGAATCGTGTTGTTGCGATCGTCGGTCATCAGCGCGGCACGGTTGACGCTTTCGAGGAGCTTCTCGCGTTCGAGGCGGACTTTGGAGCCGGCGTCCTTCGGGATGACCTGGCGATAGTTCGGGTAGTTTCCTTCGACGACCTTGGAGACGAGTTGGATGCGGTCCACGAGGCCTTCTTCGTTCTTCGGGATGTCGATGGTGAAGCCGACCTGACGTTCGTTGTGTGAGACGTGGGCTTCGCCGCCGGACTTGAGCAGGCGCATCAGTTCGATGATCGTGCGGGCAGGCAGGATAAGGGCGAGGGTCTTGTCGGATCCGGCGATCTTGCGTTCACATTTTGCGAGACGGCGACCATCGGTGGCGACAACGGTAAGTTTGCCTTCGGCGAATTCAAAAAATACGCCGTTGAGGATGTAGCGATTCTCATCGGAGGACTGGGCGTAGCTGACTTTGCGGAGCATATCGCCGAGATCATCCTGGTTGATGGAAATCGTCGGCTGTCCGGTGAAATTGGAAATGGGCGGGAACTGATCAGCCGGCAGGCCGGCAATTTGGAAAACAGAACTTCCGGAGGTGATTTTTACACGGTCCTTGCCGGTGAGTTCGACGATCGTGTCGCTACTCGAAAGGGCACGGATGATGGGGACAAGTTTCTTGACCGGCAGGGTGATACGACCTGGCGAAGATACGGAAGCCTTGATGCGGCAGCAGATACCGAGGTCGAGGTTGGTGGTGGTCAGGGTGATCGTGTCGCCCTCCGCTTCGATGAGCACGTTTTGCAAGATCGGCATCGTCGCGCGGTTACCCACGACGTTGGTGACGCTGGAGAGGCCGTTGAAAAAGTGATTTCGGTTAACCTTGAACTTCATGATGACGGAAGAATTGAGGACAGGCAGGGGGTGAGGCAACCCCTCATTGCCCACATACCGGGACTCTCTGTATCTAGTTACTCTTCATTTATAAATACCAGTAGCATCAGTAGGTGTCGGAATCCCGTGTATAGTTCCGCAAGCCCCTGATGAGCGGTCTTATCGGTGGCTAAGCTGGCTGTGTATCCGGGGTGAATAAGTCCTCGGTTGTTCACATGAGGTCAGACCAACCAACCCTTCACGGACTATTCACACCTTGGACACCGGCTCATCATCGTCGTCGGGCGCGGGGTCCATCTCACTCTTTTTGAGCAGGAAGATGTGTCGGAAGATACTGTAACAGATATAGCCAAGGAAGATGGCCGGGAAGGAATACTGGGGTTGCCACAACACCGTCCCCACAACCAAGAAAATCACAATGAAGCCGCGGGTGCGCGTGCGAGCAGTCCAATCGATCTTTTTAAAGCTAGGGAAACGGACATTACTAATCATCAGGAAAGAGATGATTAACATCAGGGGAAGCAGTGTCCAAGACCAGGCCTGGACGGCCACCTCGAGTGGCCCCTCAGCTTCCATAATCTTGGATAAGACCAAGACCAGCGAGGCGATCATCCCAGCGGCGGCCGGCGACGGAAGGCCAACGAAATCGCCCCCCGCGGCACGCTTCTCGTTACCCGGGACGAGCGGGTTGGTCAGGACGTTAAAACGCGCCAGACGCACGCCCGCACAGAGGAGATAGATGAATGCCAGCAGCCAGGTGATCAGTTGGACGTTATCCGTGGCCTCAGGCTTGATGACCAGGAAGCAGGCCATGAGCGCAGGCGCGACGCCGAAGGAGACCGTGTCTGCGATGGAGTCGAATTCGGCCCCGAAGAGCGATTCACGCTTGGTGGCGCGGGCGACCCGGCCATCAAAAAGATCGCAGACACAGGCGAAAAGGATGAACCAGACCGCCATAATATAGTGATCCGCCCGGCCGTCGGCGGTCAGGGAGGTGAAGCGCGCCTCGATGCAGTTCTTGATGGCCAAGAAGCCGCAGAGCATGTTGCCCGCCGTGAAGAGGTTAGGCAGCAGGTAGATCCGGGCGGCCTCTTCTGGGGAGGAATATTGGGGTTTTAAGGGGGGAGTGGTCACGATTAGGACTTAGGGGTTTCGTCGAGGTATTTCCAGAAGCCGCCTTCTTGTTCGATGCGGGCCTCGTCCTCGGGAAACGGCAGATGGGAGCGGAAGGCGAAGTCGGCGTACGTGTGTTTATGCAGGACGTAGTTGGCCATCAGGAACCCTTCGCTGGCTTCGAAGTAGATGCGGAATTCACCGACGCGTAGCCGGTGGTAAGTGTGACCGCCGCGCCGGACCGTGCCGAGCTCAGTGCTTCCGCGTAGCAGTTCTTCCGGCGTGAGCGAAGTGAACGCTTCGACGACATCCATCTGCTCCAGGGTGGGCAGCTTGGCGAGCTCGCGCATCGCTTGGTCGCTGAAGTTCACTTGATACATCGGTGCCAGCATCCAACGCCGCACGCACGGCCTCGGCAATCACTCAGTTCGGAAGCGACCATCTGGACAGCAGTAAAACCGCCTGTTTTTCGACTAAATCCAACACTTTTTCAAAACCGTCGCTTTCGCCGTAATAGGGATCGGGTAAAGCGACATCATCCAAGAAAAGGCGAAGGCGGGGATGGTGCTCCTCTGGACAACGCCGCCGGAGTTCGCGGAGGTTGATCTCGTCGGCAGCGAGGATGAGGTCGAACTCGTGGAAATCCGAGGCGTGTACCTGGCGGGCGCGGAGCGTCGAAAGATCATAGCCGCGCGCCTGCGCATGCCGCACCGAACGCGGGTCGGGAGGGTCGCCGATATGGTAATTCTCGGTCCCGGCCGAAGCAAACTCGACGCCGAGGCCGGCCTTCTTGGCCTTAGTGCGAAGCACGACCTCCATCGTCGGAGACCGGCAAATGTTGCCCATACAGACGAGCAGGATTCGTCTCGGGCGCCTGGGCATTTACTTACCGAGCAGCTTCTTGAGGACGTCCAAGTCGCGGCCGTTTTTGGAGAGAAGTTCACCATTTTTGCCGTACACGAGGAGCGTCGGGATGCCGGACACGTCCTGTTCCTTTTGAATCTTCCCGCCACCCGCAGACCTGAAGGGGACGGCGGGCCAAGGCATTTTAGTTTCCTTCATGTACGCGAACATCTGGGCCTCGTCCTTGTCGCTGCTGATAAAAACCACGGCGAGCTTGGCCTTGTTCGCATTGGCGAACTTGACGAGTTGCGGCGTGAAGACGCGGCACGGCGGGCACCAGTGGGCGGAGCAGTACACCGCCACAGTCTTATTCTTCAGTGTAGCGAGGTCGACGGACTTGCCTTTTGCGTCGACGAGTCCTTCCGGGAAGCGCGTCTGCCAATCAAAGTCCGCGGCGGAGGCGAGGGCGGCGCCGACGAGAAGGCAGACGGAGGCGAGGAACGATTTCATGGTGCTGAAGTGTAGCAGGGTTCTCGTCTTACCGTGCATCGATAATCTTAATAATGTCTATTTATTTCACGGGCGGCGAAGCCGGCTCAGACCTTGCCGCCGAAGCTCTGGTGATCGTCCAGGTCGAGCACGTCAAACCAGGCGGTGATGTCTTCACGCTTGGCGCCCGCTGGGGTCGAGGACTGGTAGTCGCTCATCTTAGCTCGGCTAGCCGGAGAGCTTGGGGCGCGTTGCTCATGGAAGGCGCTGAAAGCAGCGATTTCTTGGGCCGAACGGGGCTTCTTGGCATTGGCCATCAGCCAGGCGAAGATTTCTCCATCACCTAAACCATTGTCAATCTGTGCTTTAAGTGCATTTGCCTCGACGCCCAGGAAGTCCAAGACGTTGGCATCGAGCGGGCAACCGTAGTTATATTCGCCATTTTTGCCTGCCTTGGTGGCGCGGGCTTTGTCGATCATCCGGGGGAGGATGACGAAGCCGCCGAGGCGGACACGGGGGCTGCGGGGCGGGTGCTGGGTGAGGTCGTAGAGATCGTGGGCCATAAGGACGGCCAACCTAGCCCCCCTGCCCTCGTCCGCAACAAAACAGGACGGCTTGAGGGTTTGCCAAAATGTCACACCTCCCCTTATCTCATCCCATGTTCCCTTTGGCCGCCGAACTCGCCGCCCACCCCCTCGCTAGGGACTGCCTGCTGGGTTGTGCCTCGGTCTTTTTGGTCGCGGCTGTGCTGGACGCTCTGGCGCCCAAGGATTCCTCCGGAAAATTACAGCCCGCCGGCCTCTGGTTGCTCCGCGGTGGCTGGGTCCTACTTACCACGATGCTAGCCTACCAGGGCCTGCGGACGCATTCCCTTCCTATCGCTAGTGCGGCAGAAGTGTTGCTCTCGATCGCTTGGGGAGTGTCCGGCTTGGCTCTCTTTCTCGACCTGACTTTTAACCATCGCCTGCCGACGTGGGCGATTGCCGGGACTACCACGCTCTGCCTCGTGGCCGCGGCGTTCCTCGGGGTAGTCGAACATCCGGGCTTAGACACGGCCGGCAAGCCGCTCATCGCTATCCATGTGGGCGCGGCGATCCTTGCCTACTGTGTGCTCGGCGCGCAGGCGCTCAACTCCGCCGCCTATCTCTTGCAGGACCGCGCCTTGGCCCGACATCAGTTCGGTGGCATCTATGCTCTCCTGCCCGCACTGGTTCCGTTGGATCGCATTGGCGCGCAGCTGATGGGCGCGGCCGTTTGGCTCCTCGGGCTTTCCTTAGTGATCGGCGCGACTGATTGGGCTCAGCGCGATCTGGCCGCCGTGGCGGTCCCGAAGCTCATCGCGGCCCTGATCACCTGGCTCGCTTGTCTCTGGGCCGTTGTGCAGCGGCGCCGTCAACGCCTTCCGGGCGCCTCCTTCGCGCGCGCTTCCCTGCTCGCCGCGATCCCGGCGGTCGTCGCCCTTTATCTTTCGCTACCCTCGGCCCGATGAGCGAACGTTCCCGTAATCTGGTGGCGCTCAGCGCCACGCACCGTACTGCAGGCCTCGACGAACGCGCGACGTTCACCGTGCCTGCCGGTGGCGCCGAGGTCTTCTACGCGGCGGCCCGCGAAGCCGGTCTCGCCGAAGCGGTCTTGCTCGCGACCTGTAATCGGCTCGAAGCTTACGCGGTGGGCGACGAAGCGGCCGCCCTGCATGTACGTAGTGCGCTACTCAAGGCGACCGGCGCACCGGCGGCCGTGCTCGATCAACACCTCCGCCCCGTGCCCGGCTTGCAAGCCGTCGAACATCTTTTTTCCGTCGTCTCTGGTCTCGAGTCTCAGATGGTCGGCGAAGTCGAGATCGCCGGGCAGGTGAAGGACGCCTACGCTGACGCGCTTGCGCGTGGCATGACCGGCCCGGTGCTTAACCGTGTCTTCCAGCGCGCCTTCCAGGCTGGCGCTTGGGCGCGCACCAACACGGGTATCTCTCAAGGGCAGGTGAGCCTCGGCAACATCGCGGTTGAGCTGGCTCTGCGTGTCTTCGGTTCGCTGGCCGAAGCCCGCGTGCTCGTACTCGGCACAGGCGACATCGGACGTCAGGTTGTCCAAGCCCTTGTCTCTCGCGGCGCCTCCCAGGTTTCCGTCGCCTCACGCACGTTCGAGAACGCCCGCGCGCTGGCCGAGGAATTCTCGGGGTCTTCGCTCACGCTCGCCGACGCGTTACGGCAGGCTCACACCCATGACGTGATCGTGGGCTGCGCGACCGTGGAGCGTGCGTTGCTTGACGCCGTCTCCCTCCGCGAGATCGCCGGCCGTCGCGCGGGTCGTCCGCTCCTGCTCGTCGACCTCGGCGTGCCGCGTAATTTCGCCGCTGGCGTCCACGGTCTTGATGGCACGTATCTCTGCGACTTGGACGACCTCGCCCGCGTTTCTAACGCGAACCTCAAGGCTCGTCTGGCCGAAGTGGATCGCGCCCGCATCGCCCTGGCGGAGAAGGCCGCCCGCGCCTGGGGCGCGGCCAATCACCAGACTTCTTCAGAAGCTTAACCCATGAAACCCACGGTCCTCATCGTCGACGACGAGAAGAACATCCGCGAAGGCCTGCGGGCCGCGTTGGAGGATCGCTACGAGACCTTTGTCGCGAAGGATGCCGCGGAAGCGGCGCGCCTCATGCAGGACGTTCCGCCGGACGCCGTGCTGACGGATCTCCGCATGGCGGGCGAAGACGGCATGGCGGTTATCGATCGCGCGCTCAAGCTACCCAACCAGCCGGTCTGCATTATGATGACGGCCTACGGCGACGTGGACACGGCCGTGAAGGCGATGAGCCTGGGCGCCTATTGGTTCTTCCAGAAGCCGGTGGATCTCCGCCAGGTTGAGCTGGTTCTGGATCGCGGGCTGAAAGCCCGCACCACCGAGAAAGAAGTCGTTACGCTGAAAGCCCGCCTCGACCGCAAGTTTTCACTCGGCGAGATCATCGGCTCCTCGGCCGCCCTCCAGCGTTCGATTGAACAGGTCCGTTCGGTCGCTTCATCGAACGCAACGATCCTCCTGCTCGGTGAGACGGGTACGGGCAAGGAGCTCTTCGCCCAGATGATTCATCAGGCGAGCCAGCGCTCGAAAGGACCTTTCATGGCGGTGCACTGTGCCGCCATCCCTGCCAACCTCCTCGAGTCCGAATTATTCGGACACGAGAAGGGCGCCTTCACCGGCGCGAATGAGCGGCGCGTGGGTCGCTTTGAGTCTGCCGACGGCGGTACCCTCTTCCTGGATGAAATCGGGGAAATTGATGCCACCACCCAGGTCAAACTCCTGCGCTTTCTGGAGACTCGTTCCGTTGAGCGCCTAGGTTCACATCGTCCCATCGCGCTCGATCTTCGCCTCGTCTGCGCCACCAACCGCGACCTTCAACAGATGGTCAAGGAGGGCAAATTCCGCGAGGATCTCTACTATCGCCTGTCCGTTGTCCCGCTGCGCTTGCCGCCCCTGCGCGAGCGTCAGGACGACGTCCCGCTCCTCCTTGCACATTATCTCGAGCGCTTCGCGAAAGAGAACTCGGTCGCTGCCGCCAAACTTTCGCCGGAAGCGTTGGCCGTGCTCGTGCGCTATCCTTGGCCCGGTAATATTCGCGAGCTCCGCAATGCCTGCGAGAATCTCGCTGTCCTCCGTGCGGGAAAGTCGGTCGCCGCGGGTGATCTGGATTCGCGTTTTTCCCAACCCTCCGCCCCCGCCGGTTCGGTTTCGGCCCTACTCTCCCCTAGCGCCAACATCCTTGATCGGGAGCTCAACGAGAAGCAGCTCTTGAAACAGGCTTTAGCCGCCGCCGCGGGCAATCGTACGCGCGCGGCCGAGTTGATGGGAATTTCGCGGCGCACGCTCCATCGTAAACTCTTGCAATGGCCGGAATTGGATCCCGGCCCTGAGACGGCGTGAGGCTGCTCGCTCTCCTGCTTTCCTGCGTTGCGCTTCGTGCCGCCGATATCGTCGGTTCGGACTTATTGGCTGGCGCCGTCGCCCGTGGTTTTGATACCGCCGCCGGCAAGACCGCCGCCGATTTCGGCGGCACTCTTCCTGGTCGGCAAGCGTTCGTCGACGGGCGGGCTTCGGCCGCGATTCTCATGGTGCGTGACCGCGAGGTCGCGCCCGTCCCCACCGACAAGATGGGCGTTGTCGAATTCCGTCTTGCGAGCGCGGTGGTCGTGGTCGCCACACACGGCAGTAACCGCATCGAATCTATCACCCTGGAAAATCTGGCTAACGCGTTTGCGCGCGATGCGCGCGCGCCAGCCCGTAATTGGAATGATCTCGACCCCGCCGCGCGCTCGGAGCTCATCACCCCCGCGGTCTGCTCGCCGGCTGGCTCCATGGTGCTGGAAATCTTCCAAGGGATCGCGCTCGAGGGACAGCCGTTCCGGTCGGACGTACGGCTGCGGATCGAACCCGACCTCGCGGCCGACCTACTAGCCTCGCGCGCAGGGAGCGTCATCCTCATCCCCCGCCCTCCTTCTGGCCGCGGGAAGGTTCTCCAGGTCGCGGATGGTCGCCCTGGCAAGTCGCCCACCGCCTATGGTCCCGATGAGAACAACGTCCATAACGGTGATTACCCCCTACAGGTTCCGCTCATCCTTTATGTACGGCAGGATCGTCTAGGGCCGCTCACCCCGGCCCTGCGGTGGCTTGTTTCCGATGAAGCAGCCGCCCTGCTTGAAAAGCAGGGCCTCTCCCCTGCTCCCAAGGCTGCCCGGACGAGGTTCGTCCAAAGGCTTGACACTCGGTAGGGCGTTTGGTCTGCTTCCTATCCAACGCGCGCGTAGCTCAATGGTAGAGTACCACCTTGCCAAGGTGGCTGTTGCTGGTTCAAGTCCAGTCGCGCGCTCCACTTTAAAATGGAGCCAAAACCCGCCGAAAAACGGCGGGTTTTTCATGCCAGGATCTAGGCCGACGCCGGCAGGGTCACCGTGATTCGCAGGCCCTTTGGGCGGGCGGGTTCCACCGAGGCGGAGCCTCCATGGAGTTCGGCGACCTGGCGGACGATGCTTAGGCCCAGACCGCTACCCCCTGCCCGGCGGGATTTATCGGTCCGATAAAAGCGATCGAAGAGCCTCGGTAGGTCTGCCGGGGTCACCCCCGCCCCATCATCTTCCACGGTCAGCTCGACGCCATTTGAGGTATCCCGGGTCGACACCACCAGTCGGCTCATGCCGGCGGCGTGAGCCAAGGCGTTATCGATCAGGTTCTGGACCAGCCGGCGGGCTTGGACCGGATCAGCGGCGCCACCATCCGCGGCTTCCAACTTCAATTCTAGCTTCACCCCGGCGGCCTTGCAGCGGGCGGCAAATTCTTCGGCGACTTCGCGGGCGGCGACATGGAGCGCGCCCGGCTCGCGGCGGACATCCTGGGCAGACTCTAGGCTCGCGAGGGCGAGTAGCCCTTCGACGAGGCCCTGCAGTCGACCGACCGAGCTTACAATCTTCTGCGTGAAACGAGCGCGGTCTTCCGTCGACATCGTTGCCTGGTCTTCGGCCAAGGTCTCGGCGTAGCCGCGGAGAATCGTGACCGGCGTACGCAGGTCATGGGAGACGTTCGTCACGAAGTCTCGTTCCATCGCCTGCAGGCGCTTCAGCGCCGTCACATCTGCCAACACAAAGATCGCGGCGCCGTCGTCAAACACTTCTGGATCCGTGCGCGCCCCAGCGGCCTGAATCCAGACGTCGGAGAGCGGCGCTCGGTTGAGGAGGATCATGGAGCGAGCGTCGCCTTCGCTGCGGACGCGACGGACGAGCTCGATAAAGTCCGCGCTGCGGACGAGTGGCACAATCGAGCCGCCAGCATCTTCTTCGGAGAGGTCGAACAGAGCGGCCGCTGCTGGGTTAGCGAGGCGGAGGCGATCCTGCGCGTCAACGACGAGCACGGCGTCGGTGAGCGGCGCTAGGAGCGCTTCGATCCGCCGGGCGGCCGCGGCGCGGATCTCGCCTTCATTGGCGGCGCGTCGTTCAATGGCGATGAACAGTTCTTCTAGGCGCAGTTTCCGCACCAGCCAGCCTTGTGGCCGCGGCGCGCCACCCTCGGCGAGCAACGCGCGGCGTGCCCAGCGCACATGGCTGGCAATCTCGGCGAGGTACCAGACGGCGGTGACGACGAGCGCGAGCAGGAGTAACCAGGGAAGCCAAGACATCTGCGGAGAATGCTGTCCGGCTCCGCCAGACGCGCGAGCGCAAAGCGGTTTAGCCGTTCACGCGGTAACCGACGCCGCGCACGGTGTCGATCACGTCGCCGGACGGGCCGAGTTTCTCGCGGAGGCGGCGGACGTGGGTGTCGACCGTGCGGGTCTCGAGGTCCGGCGAATAGTTCCAGACGTCCGAGAGGAGTTCTTCGCGCGACTGCACCCTGCCCTTTCGCTCGAGGAGCAGTCGGAGTAATTTGAATTCGGTGGCGGTCAGTTCGATAATCTTGCCCGAAGCGGTCACTTCGTGGCGCTCGATGTCGAGCATCAGTGCGCCGGCGGCGAGGCGGGTCGAAGGCTTGGCGGCGGCAGACTTCGCGCGGCGTAATAGTGCCTGCGCGCGCAACATCAGCTCGCGGGTATCAAAAGGCTTGGTCACGTAATCGTCGGCGCCGGACTCGAGGCCCTTCACCTTGTCGACCGTCTCGCCCTTGGCGGTGAGGAAGATTACCGGCGTATCCTGTAGGAGCGCGTCGGCGCGGACCATGCGCAGCAGCTGCACGCCCGTGAGCTCGGGCATCATGACGTCGAGGATGATCAGATCCGGACGGAAATCGCGGGCAAGGCCGATGGCGCGGAGCGGGTCGTTGAGCGTGCGGATGGCATAGCCGGCTTGCTTGAACTTGTAGTCCAATAGTTCCGTCACGTCCGACTCATCGTCGACGATCAGGATGCGCTTGAGATGTTCGGCGTCCATGGGTGCGCCATTACTTAAAGGCACCGCCAAACGAAGAGCCAGAGCTAGGTGACAATCGTGCCGAATGTGTGACGGAGTTTGTTTTACACATATCTCGTTTATTAATAAGGACTTATGAATATAAGAAACACGAACGTCACACGGTGCGGCCACAATCTTTACATAGGGCGTGTTCCACGTGGAACACTGCCCTGCTCTCCCCTTCCCTTTTTGATTACTTAGCCCGGAAAAGAACCATCAGCAGTGAGATGTCCGCGGGATTGACCCCGCTGATCCGGCTGGCTTGGCCCAGTGTCTTGGGCTGAATGGCTTGGAGTTTCTGGCGGGCCTCAATGCGCAAGCCGTAGGCTTTTAAGAAATCAAACCCTTCAGGCACCTTAAAGGAGTCCAGATCATGCAGCTTGCGGGCGTTGCGCGTTTCGCGTTCCAGATAGCCGCGGTATTTAACCCGGTACATGACTTCAGCCTGAACTTCCGGGGCTTCGGCCAGGAATGTCGGAGGCAAGTCCTTTGGGGTCGATTCCCAGTTACGGCGGATGACATCGCCGGCAATCCCGCCCGGGATGGCTAATTTTTCCAAATATTCGATCCAATGAGCGACTTTCTCAGCCTTGGCCTGGATGCGGCCGAGGCGTTCCGTCGGGACTAAGCCGAACTCGGCGATTTTGTCCTTAAGGCGGAGTTCGGCGCTCCCGTGGTTGAATAAGAGGCGGAATTCAGCCCGGCTGGTAAACATCCGGTAAGGCTCTTGGGTGCCTTTGGTCACCAAATCATCGATCAGGACTCCGATATAGGCTTCGTCGCGGCCAATGACCATGGGAGTCTGGCCTTTAACCTTACAGGCGGCATTAACCCCGGCGACCAAGCCCTGGGCGCCGGCTTCCTCATACCCAGAGGTCCCATTGATCTGGCCGGCAAAGAATAAGCCTTCGACCTTTTTGGACTCCAAGGTGGGGTAGAGCTGGGTAGGGGGCGCGAAATCGTATTCCACGGCATAGGCCGGGCGCAGCATCACGGCTTTTTCTAGCCCGGGGACCGAGGCCAGCATCTGCAGCTGGACCGTAAAGGGCAGGGAGGTCGAAAGGCCGTTGATATACCATTCGTCGGTATTGCGGCCTTCGGGTTCGAGGTAGAGCTTGTGGGTGTCCTTATCCGAGAACTTGACGAACTTGTCCTCGATGGACGGGCAGTAGCGCGGGCCGACCCCGGTGATCTCGCCACCAAAGAGAGGAGAGAGGTGGAGGTTCTCCTGGACGATCTTGCCGGTGGCACTGGTCGCCTCCGTCATCCAGCAGGACACTTGGTCGCTGCCAGGAGTCCATCCAGGGAGCCGCTCGCCGGCTTGTTCCACGTGGAACAAATCGGTCTGCTGGCGGGTGTCATGGAAGGCAAACAGGGTGGGGGAAGCGTCGCCCGGCTGCTCCTCGCATTTACTAAAATCGATAGACCGTCCGAGGATGCGCGGCGGGGTGCCCGTCTTAAGTCTTTGGAGTTCGATTCCAACCTCTAAGAAACTGGCTGACAACGACTTAGCACTAAAATCACCCAAGCGACCGCCCTCGGTTTTATTCGCCCCGATATGCATCAGGCCACGCAAAAAAGTACCGGTGGTAACGACCACGGTTTTACCGAAGAAATCGAGGTCGAGGTTGGTCTGCACCCCGACCACGGCACCGTCTTTGAAGATGAGCCCGGTGACCTGGGACTGGAAGATGGTGAGTCCATCCTGCAGCTCGCAGAGGTGCTTCATCCGGAACTGGTAGGCTTTCTTATCACACTGGGCGCGGGGAGCCTGGACGGCCGGGCCCTTGGAGGAGTTGAGGAGGCGGAACTGGATGCCGGTGACATCGGCGGTCAGACCCATCTCGCCCCCCAGGGCGTCGATCTCCCGGACGATGTGTCCCTTGGCTTGCCCCCCGATGGCGGGGTTACAGCTCATCTGGGCGATGGTGTCCACGTTACCCGTCAGGAGCAGGACATCCACGCCCATGCGGGCGGCGGCCAGGGCGGCTTCCACGCCGGCATGCCCGGCCCCGCAGACGATGACGTCATAGGGGCGGTCAGGCCCGAGGCGGATTTGTTTGTGAGGTCGCATAGGCGCTCCCTCGCCGGAGGGAATCACTTACCTATGCAGAAGGAAGCAAAGAGCTTGTCCAGCATACGCTCATTATCGATGCGCCCCACGATTTCCCCCAAGGCGTCCAGGGCGACCCGACCTTGGGCGGCCGCGAGCTCGGTCTGGATGGGGGCCTTGAGGTGGCCGGCAGCTTCAGAAAGGGCGGTCGCCGCCCGGGCCAAGGCCTCGGCGTGGCGGACGCTGACCACGAGGTCTTCGGCCCCCGGGGCGATCTCTTTGGCGATGAGGAAGTCGCCGAGCTTGGCGCGGAGGGCTTCGGCGTCACGACCGTCCAGGAGGCAGGCGGAAAGCTTCGCAATGTGCGGGAGGAAATCTTTCTGCGCGCGATGCGCGGGCAGGTCCGACTTGTTGGCGACAATGAGCGTGCGCGCGGGGTCGAGCAGCGCGACGAGATCCGCGGGCAGGGCAGGGGGCTCCGTCGAAGCATCGACGACGAGAAGAAGGAGATGTGCGCCGCGCGCCTGCTCGAGCGAGCGGGCCATGCCGAGGTTCTCGAGCGTCGAACCACCGTCGCGCAAACCGGCGGTGTCGATTGCCGTGACGGCGAGTGGCAGGCCCGCCACGGGTGCTTCGAGGTAATCGCGCGTTGTCCCAGCCTCAGGGCTCACAATCGCGCGGTCGGCGCCGGCGAGTGCGTTCAGTAGGCTCGACTTACCGGCGTTGGGTGCGCCGACGACGGCGACGCGCAAGCCCGCGCGCAGGGCGCCGTCATGCTTCGCGGTGCGAGCGTATCCAGAAAGTTCTGACGCAATTTCAATCAAGCGGGCCGCAGGCCCACGCGGGTCTTCCGGCGGCAGGTCTTCCTCGGGGAAATCGATATGGGCCTCGAGCTCGGCGAGGATTTGCAGCGTGCGGTCGGACCAGCGGGCCACGTGTCGACCGAGTTCGCCCGCGAGCATGCGGCGGGCGGAGGCGAGCGCGCGCTCGGAGCTGGCGTGAATCAGGTCGGCCACCGCCTCGGCCTGCGTGAGGTCGATGCGGCCCGCGAGGTAGGAGCGGCGCGTGAACTCGCCGGGTTCGGCGATGCGGCCACCGCGCGCGAGGCAATCCTCGGTGATCCGGCGCACGAGCAGCGGGTTGCCGTGGCAGGTGATCTCGAGCGAGTCGTTACCCGTGAAAGAACGGCCGGCATGCCAGAGCACGGCGACGACCTGGTCGATGGCTTCGCCGTCTTGGTTACGCCAAATGCCGAGCGTCGAAGTCTTCTCGGTGAGCGGGGTCTTGCGGGCGAGAGCGGCAGTCGCGATGGCCGAGGCCAGTGGGCCGTCGACACGCACGATGGCCAAGGCCGAGCGGCCGGCGGGTGTCGCGGCGGCGACGATGGTCTCGGAGGCGGACATAGGATGGCGTGAGCCGAGACTATCCCAAGGGGCGAGGGGAGGGGAGGCAAGCGGTGTCATACGTCCGCAAAAAGGCTGGAAGGGAAGGGCGGGCCTGACACAGTCCGCCCGAGACACTCCCGTGGAAAATCACCGCTTCCTTCTTCCTGATTCGGCCCGCCAAATCGCCGCGGCCCATGGCACCCCTTGCTTTGTTTATGATCAGGCCACCCTTGAGGCCCAGGCTGACGCCATGTTGGCCTTCCCGAACGCCTTCGGCGTAACGGTCCGATTTGCCATGAAGGCCTGCCCGAATGCCTCGGTCTTGAAGGTCTTCGCGAACAAGGGCCTGCATTTCGATGCTAGCTCGGGCTGGGAAGTCCGGCGCGCCATGCTCGCGGGAGTCCCGGCCGATCGCCTCTCACTCTCCTCACAGGAGCTCCCGGAGGATTTCCCCTCTCTTCTTAGTAAGGGAGTGCACGTCAACGCCTGCTCCCTCCTGCAGCTCGAACGGATTGGTAAGGCCCTCCCCGGCCATGAGGTCGGTCTGCGCTTCAACCCCGGTCGCGGGTCGGGCGGTACCGGCAAGACCAACGTCGGGGGTCCGGACTCCTCCTTCGGCATCTGGCATGAGTGGGCGGATCAGGCTCAGGCTATCGTGAAGCAGTACGGCCTGAAGGTCGTCCGGATCCATACGCACATCGGCTCGGGTAGCGACCCGGTCGTCTGGCAGGAAGTCTCTGCGGCGAGCCTCGCCCTCGTCAGCCGTTTCCCGACCGTGCACACCCTCAACCTCGGCGGCGGCTACAAGGTCGCGCGCGTCGCGGCGGAGAAGGGTACGGACCCGCAGGTCGTCGGCGCACCGGTCAAGGTCGCCTTCGAGAAGTTCGCCGTCGCCGACGGACGTAAGCTCCGCCTCGAGATCGAGCCGGGGACGTTCCTCGTCGCCAACGCCGGCACCGTCCTTTCCCGCGTCCAGGACATCGTCTCCACCGGCGCCCGTGAATTCCTCAAGCTCGATTCGGGTATGACTGAGATTCTGCGTCCATCTCTCTACGGCTCGCAGCACCCGGTGCATCTCTACCCAGCGAAGAACACGGGCGCCTCGCGTGATTACGTTATCGTCGGACACTGTTGCGAATCGGGTGACCTGATCAGCTGCGCGCCGGGCGAACCCGAGACCCTCGCCACCCGCTCGTTACCTGAAGCGGCCGCTGGCGACCTCTGCGTCATCGGCGGAGCGGGCGCCTATTGCGCTGGCATGAGCACGAAGAATTATAATTCCTTCCCCGAGGCGCCGGAAGTCCTCCTGCGTCGCGACGGCAAATTCTCGCTAATCCGCCGGCGCCAGTCGCTGGAGCAGATTCTGCAGAACGAGCAGCCGGCCGAAGGTCTCTAATCGTGCCCATTCTTTCGCCAGCCCTGGGCGTCACGGTGCCCGACTCGCCGCATGCGACCGTCGTCTGCCTGCCGACGCTCGCCGACGTCGAGAGCTACGAGCGCAAGGAAGAGCGCGTCTGGAAACACCTCCACGCAGGTTACCCGCGCTTTGTGCGCAACGCGCTCGTCACCCGCGCCGCGCAGGAGGCTGCTCATGGGCTCGGGCGAACGGGGGAGTTTTTCCCGCTGGTCTCCGAGGCGAGTGCCCGCCGCCTGGCCGAACATGCCGGCGCCACACTCACCTCCGTTGATCACGTTGGCGATTGGTGTCTAGTCACGACGCCGGCTGGAGATGCCGCGCTACGACTCGCGAAGATGGTCCAGCACACAGGTACGCTCATCTCTTCTCGCCAGGCGGAAGCCTGGCTCGCTGGAGCTGCCCCGACCGATGGCTCCGCCGCCCTGCGCACCATCCGCCAGACCCTATCTCCACTCCTCTCCGGGGTGCCCGAAGCGGACATCCTTATCGCCACCTCCGGCATGAACGCCGTCGACGCTGCCATCGCCGCCGTCGATACTGTGCAGCGTCCGCGCGGACGCTCCGCCTGGATTCAACTGGGTTGGCTTTACGTCGATTCGACCCGTCTCTTTGAGAAGGCGCGCGATGCGAAGCATCACTTTATCTCTGACGTCCGCGACCTTGCTGCGGTCGAACGTCTGCTGGACGCGGGCGAAATTGCGGGCGTCTTCACCGAAGTCCCGAATAATCCACAGCTCGAGACCGCGGATATCCCGACACTGCGCGCGCTCTGCGACAAGTACGGAGCGAAGCTACTCCTTGACCCGAGCAGCGTCGGCCTCGCCTCGGTCGACATATTGCCTTTCGCGGATATCGTGGTCTCCAGCCTCACGAAATACGCTGGCTCCGAGGGCGACGTCATGGCGGGCGTGATCGCCGTCCATCCTGCGCGCGCGGACGGCACCGAGCTGCTGGCCAGCGTGCGTCGTCGCCTCACGCCCTTGCATGCGCTCGACCTGGACGTCCTCGCGATGCAGGTGGGCCGTATGGCCGAAGTCACCCGTCATCTTTCCGCCACCGCGGCGGAGATCGCCCGTCGCCTCGCTGCGCATCCCGCCGTCGCGCGCGTGCGCACGGCCGACCAGGGCCCGACGGCCGCCGCTTACCGCCGGCTGTTGCGTCCGGGCGCCGGCGCCGGCTCGCTCATCACCTTGGAGCTTCACGGAGACATGCGTCGCGTTTATGATCGGCTGGCGGTCGCCAAGGGCCCGAGCTTCGGGCTGCGCTATACTTTGGCCGCCCCTTTCCTCTGGCTCGCGCATTTCGAGGAAGTCACGAACGAGCAGGGCAGGGCGCACATCCGCGCTGCCGGACTCGATCCGGATCTCTTGCGCATCTCCGTCGGGCTCGAGTCGGTCGAAGATATCTGGGCGGCGTTCGTCGCCGCTCTCGCCAAATAAAAGACCCGCCTTGCGGCGGGTCGGTCATCTTCAGTTGGAAGATTTGGTCGGGCTCGCGGGCTCGTCATCCGCGTCGTCATCGTCATCGTCTGCTTTTGCGACCGGCTTCTTAGCCCCGGCTTTCTTGGATGTACGGGCCTTGAGCATGCGTTCGCGGAAAGCGGCTCGCTCTTTCTCCTGCAGCGCTGGGGCGCCTTCGTCCACCTTGGCGAGGGAGGCGTCGAAGATATTGCGGTAGGCCGCTTCGGAGTCGGTCGAGCGTTTACGTGCGGCCTTGTATTCAGCGTAGGCTTTGGTGGTGAGAGCCCGGTCGGCCTTGGCCTGCTGTTCGGCGGACATGACCTCCGGCAGGGCGTTTGTCGCCTTGCGGGCGGCGACGAGCCGGGCATGTTCCGGATCGGTGGCAAGGCCTTCCTCCTTGGCGGGGGCGGCGGCGAGCTGGGCGTGAAGACCGACGGCGAGGAGCGCGGCGGTCAGGGTGGATTTGATGGTTATCATGGTGTTGGGTGGGAACGGGCTTGAAGGAAGCGTGTCGTAACAGAACAATTCAAGTCCCTCTCCCTGAGGTTCACCCCATGAGTTCAACCCCTCGCTTCCTTCTGGGAGCTCTTCTGCTATTCCCGCTCGCGTTGCTGGCCCAAGGCAAGAAGCGCCCCGACCTGCCGCTGGAGATGACCCGCCTTCCCGCGGTGCCGACGATGCCCGATGCCTTCCCGCAGGTCGTGGGCACCCAGGCGTTTGGTCCGGCCTATAAGTTCACCAAGGATGAGGCGGTGCTCGAGGCCGCCAAGGGTATCAGCGCGATGGGTTCGCGCATCCTCAAGATCAACGCGGTCTCCGGCCAGCAACTGACTCCTTATATCGCGATGCCCTTCACGCACTATGTGCTGTGGTACCGTTCCACGAACGAGTGGACGAAGGGCTTCACGCCCGAGCTCAAGCGTCGCGAATATAACGCCGTCTACCATTTCACCAAGGACCTGCTCACACGTTACGACACCGCGGGTAAGACCTTCTTCCTCGGCCACTGGGAAGGGGATTGGTATCTCTTGCCTGATAAGGACGTGAAGAAGGATGCCTCTCCTGAGCTCATCGCGGCGATGATCGAGTGGCTCAGCATCCGGCAGAAGGCTGTCGACGACGCCCGGGCCGAAGTTTCCTACGCCAAGTGCCGCGTCTACACCTACACGGAGGTCAACCGTGTCCGCGACGCGATGAAGGATGGGCGCAAGCGACTCGTGAACGCGGTGCTACCCAAGGTGAACGTCGATTTCGTCTCCTACTCCGCCTACGACTGTCAGCTGCTCCCGGTGGAAGAGATCCGGGCCACGTTGGACTACGTCAATGCCCAGCTCCCCGCCAAGGCCAGCCTCCCGGTGAAGCGGGTTTTCATCGGTGAGTGTGGCCTCTCTTGGAAGGCGTGCGGCGGCGATGGTGCCAAGCACGACCAACGCAATCGCGAGATCCTTGCCAAGTTCATGACCTGGAAGCCGGCGATGACCTTGTTTTGGCAGTATTATAATAACGAGGTCGTTGACGGCGAACAGGTGGGTTTCTGGCTTGTCGATAATAAGAACAACAAGACGCCTCTCCATACGACGATGACCGAACTCTTCGCCGCGCAGGAAGAAGCGGCCCGGGAAATGCGCGGGCGAACCCGTCGCCTGCCCGGGTATGAAGAGATTGCGGCCTTCAGCGAGAACTGGCTCAACGCCCGCGCGCCGCGCTGAGCGACTCCGCGCTTGAGCCTGCCCGCCAACGGACGACATTACGCCCATGCGCAATAAGCTGCTCATCGAGGCCATCGGGACTTTCTTCCTCTGCCTTGCCGCCTTGGTCTCATCCAACGCGCTCCCGGTCGCCGCTTTGCTTTGCGCGTTGATCTACATGGGCGCCCCGGTCTCGCTGGCGCACTATAACCCCGCCGTCTCGCTCGCGTTCCGCCTGCGAGGCCGTTCCAGCTCCCGCGCCCTCTGGTCCTATGTCGGCGTACAGCTGATGGCTGCCGTCCTCGCCGCTCTTGTCGCCGGTTATCTGCTCGGCCATGACGGTGATCACGCCAAGGCAGCGGTCGATGCCTTGAGCGAAGCCCCCTTCGCTGGTTTCGGCGTCACCGCTGTCATCGAGCTACTTTGCACTTTCGCGCTGGCGTTCATCATCCTGATGGTGGGGACCTCGCGCCTCACGGCCGGCAACAGTTACTTCGGCCTAGCCATCGCGGTGGCCGTCCTTGGCCTCTCGGGAACGTTTGGAGATTTCAACCCGACCATGAATCCGGCCGTCTCGCTGGCGTCGTCGCTAGTGGGCGTCCTCGCCGCGATCCTCGACGGGCTTATCGGCACGAAGACTTTTATCACCGAAACCCTCTTCCTGGCTAAGGTCGCCCCGCGCATCTTGGCGGAGGTCGCCGTCCAGTTTGTCGGAGCGGCCTTGGCGGCCTGGTTCTTCCGGGTACTCTTCCCCGAAGACCGGTAAATTCCGTCAGGATGGCTTGAATTGGGTCAGGCTCCGCTCAAGGTGAGGGCATGAACCCGCTCTTCATCGCGCATAAGCATTACGGCTCTCTGCTCCTCGTTCTTATCCTGGCCGTCATCATCGTCGCCTTGGTTAAGGGACCCAAGCCGCTCTTCCAGCGCATCGTCACCGTCCTCGTCGATATCAACCTCGTCGTGGGCATTGTCGCCTTCTTCCAGACCGCGCGTCCGATTTCCTGGTTCCACCCGATCCTCGCCCTCGCCGCGGTCGCCCTCCTTCACATCGGCGCTAAGAGCGAAGATAAGTCCAAGGTCGTCCGCTGCTTCTCGATCGCGCTTCTGCTCCTCATCGCCGCTTGGGCGGTCAACGCCTCCTGGGGCCCGGAATGGTTCAAGCTGAACTTCGTCAAGCTCCCGGCGGTTGCAGTCATCGCCAAGTAAACCTTTAATCCACAGTTAGGTTACGACGGCCCGGACATTGTCCGGGCCGTTTGACTTCCCATTGACCCACGGCTTGTTGGGCAGAGACTCAAGAGACTCGTCCGATGTATCGCCTCGCCCTCAACATGCTCTTCGGAGACCGCGCCAAGCTCGCGATGCTCCTGTGCGGGCTGGCATTCTCGGCCTTACTGATGGCCCAGCAGAGCTCGGTCTTTTTCGGGATCATGAGCTGGACCTATACGCCGATGGTCAACATCCGCGCGCAGGTCTGGGTGAGCGATCCGATGGTCGAGCAGGTCAATGACGCCAAGCCCCTCCGCGACACCGACCTCGGCCGCGTGCGCTCCGTCGACGGGGTCGCCTGGGCGGCGCCACTCCACACCTCCTTCGTTCAGGCACGTATGCAGGACGGCAACTTCAAGCTGATCACGCTCGTCGGCATCGATGCCGACACCTTCGCCGGTGCACCAGCCGTGCTCACGCAGGGTCGCATCGAAGACCTGCGTCTCCCCGACACGGTCATCGTCGACGAATGGGGTGCCTCACTGATGGGTCGCATGACCGTCGGCCCCGACGGCAAGCCGCGATCGGTGCCCCTTAAGGTCGGCGATACTTTCGAGATCAACGATATTCAGGCGCGCATTGTCGGGATCTGTAAAGTGAAACGCGCGTTCACCGGCGGCCCGTTCGTCTACACGACCTACGATCGCGCGAAGGGCTACACGCTTGGCGCCCGCCGCACGCTGAGCTTCATGCTCGTCGAGCCGCAGAAGGGCGTGACGCCTGCCGAGCTCTGTGACCGCATCGAACGCGACACGGGCCTCAAGGCGTGGACGTCGGACACGGTGATCTGGAGTTGGGGCGAGCGCAGTTTGGCGCGCAATACCTTCTGGTGGTTCTGGACCAATACGGGCATCCCGTTCTCGTTCGGCACGGCGGTCCTACTCGGACTGTTCGTCGGCATCGCGATCTCGGGTCAGACGTTCTATTCCTTCGTCCTGGAGAACCTAAAATACTTTGCGGCCATCAAGGCGATGGGCGCGGGCATGGGGGTCATCGCCCGCATGCTCTTCGTGCAGGCCTTTACTGCCGGCCTCATCGGCTTCGGCCTCGGCGCAGGCATGGCGCAGGGCATCGGCCGAGTCATGATTGAGAAAGGCATGCCACCCTTTGTGATGTACCCGCAGATTCTCTGGGCGACGTTCGCCCTGGTGCTGGGCATTAGCTTCGTCTCCGCCCTCATCGGCATCGTCAAGGTGTCGCGCGTCGACGCCGCCTCCGTCTTCCGCGGATGAGCCACCTCGCCCACACCGTCGCCGTCCGCGCCTCCGGCGTCGATATGTTCTTTGGCACACCGGAGAACCAGGTCGTCGCCCTCCAGCAGGCCGACTTCGAAGCCCGCCGCGGCGAACTCATCATGCTTGTCGGTCCGTCCGGTTGCGGGAAGACGACACTCCTCTCCGTCATCGCGGGCACGCTCACGCCGCAGGCTGGCACGGTCGAGGTCTTCGGCCAGCGCCTGGATGGACTTGGCCAGGAAGAACTCACAGCTTTCCGCCGCAAGCACCTCGGCTTCGTCTTCCAGTCGTTCAACCTCATCCCCACGCTCACCGTGATGGAGAACGTGATGGTGCCGCTGCTCATTCAGGGTCGCCCTTACGACGAAGCCCACGCTCGCTCGCTCGCGATTATCGACAAAGTCGGTCTCAAGGGCCGCGAGGAAGGCCGCCCCAACGCACTTTCCGGCGGCCAGCAACAGCGCGTCGCCATCGCCCGCGCACTCGTCCACGAGCCGCCGCTCCTGATCTGCGATGAACCGACCTCGGCTCTCGATAAGGATACCGGTGGCCACATCATGCAGCTGGTCCGCGACCTTTCCCGTTCGCCTGAACGCTGCGTGGTCGTCGTCACGCACGACCACCGCATTTTCCGTTTCGCCGACCGCATCGCGGAGATGGAAGACGGCCGCATCAGCCGCGTGGTCGACGACCCGAAGCTCCTCGACACCACCCATCTCTAATCCCCCCTTATGTTCAAGAAACGCATCCTGCTCTTCGTGC
>JBIILC010000069.1:0-7044 GCA_044232865.1 Opitutales bacterium
AGCCTTCTCGGCAGCCTTCAGGATGCGCTCGCGATCAATCGTAGCGACGTCGACCGTGACTTTGGGCAAGACGGGAGTACTGGCGAGGGTCGAAGCCGAGGAACTCGCCGCAGCGAGGATGAGAAGAAGCGAAAGGGCCAACGTTTTCATATGATGACATGATTAGCCTGCATCCGCCTGCGGCTTTCAATTACAGACTCCTTAATCTAACCTTAAGAATCGGTGAAGAGACCTCACTTTTCGGCAATCCCCCAGACTTTCTCGACGACCTTGAGCATACCTGGGTCCTTCGCTTGTAGTTCGGCCCGGCTGAACGGCTCAAAGTCATTACGATCAAAGTACGACTCCGTGCTCTCGGCGAAATACTCCATCTGGTTATTCATCGCATACGCCTTAGCCGGCTTATCGACGAACTTCTCACCGGTCCAACGCTTCACGGCGTCATAGGTTCCCGCTGCTTTGGCCTTCTGATAGGCACCAAGGATATCGGGATTCTGATAACCACCCGGGATGATTTGGTCGTGGTAGGCGTGCGCGAGCTCGTGCAGGACGAGCACAGGCATGCGCCGGATCTCGGGCTCGAGGCGGTCGACATTGGTAAACTCAATCGCCTTGGCCAAAGCAATCTCGCGACCCGCCTGCTTCACCCACGCTAACCCACCGTGATACTCGGCCGTGCCCCGCCCACTTTCATAGGGTAGCGTAAAGTTGATCGGCACAGAGCGGAGCCGCTCCACGGCCTTAGCCGGGATAAACCTTTCAACCTTAGCGAGCTGCGCATCGAGCAGGACGACGGCCTTCTCGACCATGGCGGCATCCTTGGCAATCAGTCGCTCATCGATCCGCAGGGTCCATCCGCGCACTGCACGCACCTGGCGATCTCGGCCCGCCATCTGCACGGCAGCCTTGCCGAGGGCGTCGCCAACGAGGAAGTAGGTCTCGGCGTTGCCGAACTCGTGGTGGCCATGACCTGGATTCGGGGAATCCTCGGCTTTGCGCACGAAGGTGCGGGTCGGCACGAACACGACGTTGTCCTTGAACTCAGGGTATTCCGCCACGTTCGCCTGGGCCTTACGCAAAGCGGTCCACTCCTTCGGCGCGTCGACCCAGGCACCGGTCAGTTCGCCGACAATCACGGGGAGCTTCGGCGCGCCGAACTCCTTGCGGACATCGCGAATCAGGTGCGCGAGGTTCTGCTCGTACTCGGGGACGGCGGTCTTGGGATTCACGCCGTCATTCCAACCCTGATACCAAACGAAGCCGGCCAGCTCTATTGGAGAACCGTCGTAGGCCGGAAAATCTTTCTTCAGGTTGGCCAGAGCCGTACGGACCTCGGCCACCATCTTCGTGTAATACGGACCGACTACGCCGCCCGCGCTCGGCGGACGGAAATCGCGATAGAGGCTCTTGCCTCCCCAGGCGGCCTTGATGAGCAGGACCTGATCGCGGTAGGCCTCGCCGACGACGTGCCCGAACTGATACTCCGGCCCGAAGTGATGCTTGCCGCCGTAGACGGCATAGCCGACGGAAAGACCGCCAGCGAGCAGTGGCTGCTTCTCGCGCTGGTAACGCACCCAGACGTCCTGACGCACGACCCATTTGCCGTCCTTATCGCGTAGATGGGCATAGCGCTCGGCGTTGCCCGGGCGGGCCATCACCTCCACCAAAGTGCCCTTCCCTCCGTTGTAATCGCGTCCGGTCAGGTCGACGACCGACTGTCCTTCCATATTGGACTGCCCGGCTAAGATGAAGACCTTCAGCTTCCGGGCTGGTTCAGCTGCAAAGCACAAGACGGACCAGCAGAGCAAGATCGGGGCGAATCTCATGTCTTGGTTATCCGACCATCGTAGCTCTCCCGCAAGCCCATCCCTTCAACCTGCCTGAATTCCCCATTCAATTCAGTCCTCGATTCAGCCCTCCTTTCAGCCATCAATTCAGTCCTCCTTTCTTCTACCATGTTCTCCGCCCCCTTCCCCCTCTCCGGCCTCGCCGACGAAGCCGCTGACGACATCGACGGCCAGATCGCCGCCCATCAGGCCCTCGGCTGGAAGGCCCTCGAGCTCCGCCTGCTCAACGGCAAACAGTTTTCTGGCCTGGCCGTAAGCGACGACGAGTTCAAGCAGGCCATCGAGAAAATCGAAGCTGCCGGCATGCGCGTCAGCAGCTACGCCTCCGCCATCGGCAACTGGAGCCGACCCATCACAGGCGATTTCGCCACCGACCTCGCCGACCTCCGCGTACTCATCCCGCGCATGCAGCGCACCGGCACGAAGTTCGTCCGCACGATGAGCTGGGTCCGCGGCGAAGTCACGGAGGAGACCTGGCGCGACGAAGGTGTCCGTCGCTACAAGGAGATGGCGAAACTTGCCGCCGACGGTGGCATCATGTTGCTCCACGAGAACTGCGAAGGCTGGGGCGGACTCTCGGGCACGCACGCCCGCCGCTTTATCGAAAGCGTCGACCATCCGAGCGTCCGCTACCTCTTCGACATCGGCAACACGGTGTCCTACGGCCAGGAGACGATGCCCTTCTACCGCGAGATTCTACCCTATGTAGAATACGTCCATATCAAGGACTGCCGCCGCAATCCGGCTGGAGGTAAGAGCAGCGCTTTCACCTATGCCGGCGAAGGCGACGCCCTCGTCCAGGAGATCCTCACCGACCTCATCCGCAACGACTACAAAGCCGGCGTCTCCATCGAGCCGCACGTCGCCAGCATCGTCCACCTCGGCGAAGGCACCAAGGCTTCACCCCAAGAACGCTTCGACTCCTACGTCCGCTACGGCAAGGGCCTCGAGAGGCTCCTGGCCGAGATCGTCGGCGGCGGGAAGTGATTTGGCTGGCTCTCCGACCCTGACCCCTCCTCCCTTCTGCGCATGTCCTCCGAACCGACTCCTCCCTTCGACGGCCCCCAGCTGGGCGATACTGTCGACGGCCTCACGCTCATCGCGGTCGGCATCCGGGACACCTTCACCGAAGTCCTTCCCGCCCATCGCGACGCCTTCACGCTCCTCAACGAGTGGATGAGCGGCATCCGCCTCTATGAGCTCGAGGACGCCCTCGACCTCGACGCCAACTTCTGGGACGAGCTGCTCGACTGCGACTACGAGGTCGGCGAAGGCGAAATCGACGGCGATAAGCCCGGCGAGATGGTGACCATCTACGACGTTTGGGTCGACGAAAAGGGAGCCGATGCCTGCCTCGACAAGCTTTGCGCCCGTCTGGAAGAGTTGAAGTCCATTGCAATCGAGATGCTCCCCTTAGGACTGCACAACGCCGCTTCGACGCATAAGTCGCCAATCGAGACGCTCAAGCTGATCGCGCAGCTGGCCGACTGACCGCAAAGAGGAGGGCCCGTGGAGCCGCCGCCCGAAAGGGTTCGCAACTCCCCAACAGCAGAGGTGTTATGTAGGCAGATGAAGCGCCCCGTCCTCCTCTACCTATTGCTGCTTGCCGCCGTCTGTAACGGCGCCGACCGGCCCAACGTGCTCTTCATCATCGTCGACGACCTGACGACGACCCTTGGTTCCTACGGCGACAAAGTCGCCCGCACTCCCAACATGGATGCTCTCGCGGCCCGCGGCGTCCGCTTCCAGCAAGCCTACACCCAGTTCGCCCTCTGCAACCCGTCCCGCTGCTCCTTCCTGACCGGTTGCTACCCAGAGCGCACCAAGGTCTACGACCTTTCGACGAGTCTCCGTGTCGCCCTACCCGACGTCGTCACCCTGCCGCAGGCCTTCAAGAACGCCGGCTATATGTCCGGCCGCGTCGGCAAGGTCTTCCATGTGCCCGATCCGAAGACCAAACTAGACGCTGAACTACCGACACCGCTAAACCTCGATACCGTCATCCTCCGCGAGGCCAAACTCGCCCAGGAAAGCGAGGGCGACCTTTCCGATCCGGCACGCTCCAAAGGACGCAAGGGTGCCACCTACAACAAACCCTTCGGCCCGTCCGAGCATCCCGACAAGGATTTCACCGACTTCGCGATAGCGGACCGCGCCATCAGCACCATCGAAACCTGGAAGGACAAGCCGTTCTTCCTCGCCGTTGGCTTCATCCGCCCCCACACGCCGTTCGTCGCGCCGAAGTCATTCTTTAACGCCATCGACCGCTCGCAGATTACCCTACCTCCCTTCTTCCAGGAAGGCGGCGAGAACATGAAGCTGATGCCGGCCGCGGCGTTAAGACCTAATAATAATCTCTTTACGCTGAAGCAGGCTGACAAGAAGGAGGCCGTCGACGCACGTCTCGCCTACGAGGCTTCGGCCTCGTGGACCGACTCCCAGGTCGGACGCGTCCTCGCCAAACTCAAGGAACTGAAACTCGAGGAGAACACGATTGTCGTACTTACGGGCGACCACGGCTACCAGCTCGGCGAACATGGCCTCTGGGCCAAGCAGACTCTCTTCGAAGGCAGCTGTCACGTCCCACTCATCGTAGTCGCGCCGGGCGTAAAACCGGCCGTCTGCAAAGGGCTCGTAGAACAGGTCGACATCTACCCAACGCTCACCGGCCTCGCCGGACTGCCAACACCAGCTAGCGTACAAGGAAGGACGCTGCAACCCCTGCTGGTCGACCCCTCCGGCAAAGGTAAGCCGGCCGCGTTCAGCACGATGGTATCCACGCACACCAAGCTCATAGGACACAGCGTAAGAACGGATAGATTCCGTTATATCGAATGGGACCAGGGGCGAGGCGGAAGACAACTCTACGACCACGAGACCGATCCCGATGAAATCCATAACCTCGCCGGCAACGCCAATCAGGCCGACCGCCTCAAGCGTATGCAGACCCGACTGGCTGCGCACCTAGCCGCCGTCACTGCCGAACCCTCCACTTCCAAATGAACTCCACCCTACTCCGCCCCCTACTCTGCCTGCTCGCACTTACCGCGACCGCCGCCGAACGGCCGAACATTCTCGTCATCGTCGGCGATGATATGGGCTATGCCGACGTCGGCTTCCACGGCTGCAAAGACATCCCCACCCCGCATCTCGACGCCCTCGCCGCTTCGGGCGTGCGCTTCACTAACGGTTACGTCACCGGCCCCTACTGCTCGCCCACCCGCGCCGGCTTGCTGACCGGACGCCAGCAAACGCGCTTCGGCCATGAATTCAATCCAGCCGGTGCCAACGGCCTACCTCTCACCGAACCCACGCTCCCCGACCACCTGCAAGAAGCCGGCTACGTCACCGGGATGGTCGGCAAATGGCACCTCGGGTCCAAGCCCGAGCAGGTACCACAGCAACGTGGCTTCACCGACTTCTTCGGCTTCCTCGGGGGCGCCCACAGTTACTTTAACGCCGGCGGCATCCTCCGCGGCACCGAGCCAATCAAGGAGCTCGACTACACCACCGACGCCTTCGGGCGCGAGGCGGTCGCCTACGTCGAACGCAACAAGGGCAAGCCTTGGCTGCTCTACCTAGCCTTCAACGCCGTGCACACGCCTTTGGACGCAACGAAAGACCGCTTAGCGAAATTCGCATTGATTGAGAACAAGACCCGCCGCACCTACGCCGCGATGATGTCGGCCATGGACGACAACATCGGTCGGGTGATCAAGGCCCTCAAGGATAGCGGCCAATATGAGAACACCCTCGTGACCTTTATCAGCGACAACGGAGGACCGACGATGAACGGGGTGACCGTCAACGGTTCGGTCAACACCCCGCTCCGCGGCTCCAAGCGCACGACCCTCGAAGGCGGCATCCGCGTGCCCTTCCTCGTCTCCTGGCCAGCCCGCATCAAACCCGCCGTCTACGACCCCATTGCGATCCAGATGGACCTGCACGCCACCGCCCTCGCCGCGGCCGGCGTCCCGGCCAAGGCCGAATGGAAGCTCGAAGGCGTGAATCTGCTCCCTTACCTCTCGGGTGAAAACAAGGCCGCCCCGCATGAGGCCCTCTACTGGCGCTTCGGCGAGCAGATGGCTATCCGCCAAGGCGACTGGAAGCTCGTACGCTACGACACCAACGCCGACTCCAACGCTGGCAGGGGCAAGAAGCAGCCCACCTCTTCAGCCAAGCTCTACAACCTCTCCTCCGACATCCACGAAGATAAAGACCTCTCCGCTGAGATGCCCGAGAAGGCCAAGGAACTGCAAGCCCGCTGGGACGAATGGAATAAGTCCAACGTGAAGCCGCTCTGGGGCGCAGGCGCAACCGACAACGACGGACCTGAACCAGGCGTAACGAAGAAGGGCAAGAAGAAGGCCGCTAAGTAAGCCGTCCTAACGCCGCAGGTGCTTGTCCAGGAAGGCTAGGATAAGTGCCCGCGATTCAGCCGAATCGAACTCCTTGCCGCCGTGCCCGGCGCCGGGCAGCAGCTTCAGGGTCGATTCGACGCCGGCGGCCTTGAGCGCCGCATGCAGGCGTTCACTCTGGTCGACCGGAACCGACGTGTCCGCCGCGCCGTGCATAATCAGGAACGGGACGTCGTCCTTCGTCACCTGATGCAGGGCGCTGACAGCCTTCGCCTTCTCGGGCTGGTCCATGACGATGCCCCCGAGCAACAAGGCGCCATTGGCTTTGGCGAGCTCGGCACGGGTTCGCTTTTCCGAAAGGACATTCGGCGGCATGGTCAGCAGATCTGTCGGACCGTACCAATCCACGACCGCCTTCACCTTGTCTTCCGGGGGTAAAGTCAGCGTCCCCCAAAGAGCAACCACATGGCCACCAGACGAACCGCCCATCGCCGCGGAACGCTCGGCATCGTAACCATACTTACCTGACTCCTTGCGCAACCAGCGAAGCGCTGCAATCGGGTCTTCAATCTGCGCCGGCCAAGGATGCTCGGGCAATAGACGGAAATCTAGGCTCGCGACGGCGTAGCCTTTGGCAGCCAGCCATGACACCGGACAGCCGGCCTTGGTACCATTCTTCCAGCCGCCACCATGCACCCAGATGATCAACGGGATCGGCGCGGAGGGCTTCGACGTCGGTCGATAGAGATCCAGTTTCAGGCTGACGCCCTTGGCCTGTGCGTACTCAAGGTCGCGTACGACCTCAACCCCTTCCGGAACCTTGGGCGCAGCGGAAAGCG
>JBIILC010000026.1:0-22994 GCA_044232865.1 Opitutales bacterium
TGATATAAACCCTTTCAAACCGATGGAATCCGATAACGTCCCTAATGTCCTCGCCGATCGCTACGCCTCCCCGGCGATGAAGGCCGTCTGGTCCACCCGCGGCCGCGTGGTCCTCGAGCGCGAATATTGGATCGCCGTTATGAAGGCCCAGCGCGACCTCGGCCTCGACATCCCCACCGCGGCGCTCGCCGCCTACGAGAAGGTCAAGGAGCAGGTCGACTTCGAATCCATCCGCAAGCGCGAGGAAGAGACCCGTCACGACGTCAAGGCGCGCATCGATGAGTTCTGCGCCCTCGCCGGCCACCAGCATGTCCACAAGGGCCTGACCAGCCGCGACCTCACCGAATCCGTCGAGCAGCTCCAGGTCTTCCGATCGCTCCAGCTCGTCCGCGCCAAGGGCGTGGCCGCGCTTGCCGCGCTCGCTCGTCGCGCGCAGGCCGACCGCGATATTCTTATCGCCGCCCGCACGCACAACGTCGCCGCGCAGCCCACCACCGTCGGCAAGCGCTGGGCGATGTTCGGCGAGGAATGCCTTCGCGGCATCGCGCAGGTCGACGCCGCGCTCGCCGCGTTCGCCGCCCGCGGGCTCAAGGGTGCTGTCGGTACCCAGCTCGACCAGCTCACGCTTTTCTCCGGCGACATCGCCAAGGTCTCGCAGCTCGAAGGTCGCGTGCTTGCGCACCTCGGCATCCCGCACTCGCTCGGCGCCGTCGGCCAGGTCTACCCGCGTTCGATGGACATGGAAGTCGTCGCTGCGCTGCTCTCCGCCGCCTCTGGTCCGTCGTCCTTCGCGAAGACCCTCCGCCTGATGGCTGGTCATGAACTCGCCAGCGAAGGCTTCCTGCCTGGCCAGGTCGGCTCGTCCGCCATGCCCCACAAGATGAACGCCCGCACCTGCGAGCGCATCAACGGCTTCCACGTGATCCTGCGCGGCCACCTCGCGATGGCCGCCTCGCTCTCCGGCGAACAGTGGAACGAAGGCGATGTGTCCTGCTCCGTCGTCCGACGCGTGCTCCTGCCCGACGCCTTCCTTGCCATCGACGGTCTCTTCGAGGCTTTCCTCACCGTGCTTGGCCAGATGGAGGTTAATCGCCCTGTCATCGAGCGCGAGTCGCGCCACTACCTTCCGTTCCTCCTCACGACGACTTTCCTCATGGAAGCCGTCAAGGCCGGTGCCGGACGCGAAGAGGCCCACGAGGCCATCAAGGAACACGCGGTGGCCGTCGCCAAGGACCTCCGTACGGGTAAGACCGAGCGCAATGACCTCGTCGACCGTCTCGCCTCTGACAGCCGCCTCCGCCTCCCGAAATCCGTCCTCCTCGACGCCGTGACCAAGGCGGGCGAGCTGACCGGTTCGGCCGGTGCCCAGGTGGACGCTTTTGTGAAGCAGGCCGCGGCCTGGTCCCAGAAGGTGCCCGAGTCGGCCCAGGTCAAAGCCGGACGCATTTTGTAGGCCTTAACAGGGGGGTGCGGGCAGGGGAGGGTTTTCCGTGTTGCCAAGGGGGGTGGGGCTTCCCACAACCCACTTTTCAACTCGTTCACTCCCATGTCTTCTCCCCTCATTGGCAATCTTCTCGTCGCGCAGAGCGGCGGTCCGACCCCCGTCATCAACGCCAGCCTCGCCGGGGTGATCTCGGAAGCTCTCAAGCATGAGGACGAAATCGTCGAAATCTATGGTGGCCTCAATGGTATCCAGGGCATTCTGAACGAAGAGCTCGTCGACCTCGCCGCCGAATCTCAGCAGACCCTCCGCGCCCTCCGTCACACCCCCGGCGCCGCCCTCGGCACCTGCCGCTACAAGGTGAAGAAGGCCGAAGACTTCGACCGCATCCTTCAAGTCTTCGAAGCGCACAACATCCGCTACTTCCACTACATCGGTGGCAACGACTCCCAAGACACCGCCGCCAAGATCGACGCCCTCGCCAAGGAGCGCGGCTACGAACTCCGCGTCGTCGGCGTGCCGAAGACCATTGATAACGATCTCCCGCTCACCGACCACTGCCCCGGCTTCGGCTCCGTCGCCAAGCACATCGGCGTGACCATCCGCGAGACCGCTCTCGACAACGCCGCCATGGGCCAGAACGACTTCGTCTCCATCCTTGAAGTCATGGGCCGCAATGCCGGCTGGCTCGCCGCCTCGTCCGTCCTCGCGCAGCGTCGCGACAAGGGCGAAGACAAGGCCGTCAAGAATACCCACTACAACAACACCGCGCCGCACATCGTGCTGCTCCCGGAAGTCGCTTTCAACGCCGACAACTTCATCCGCCGCGTCGAAGAAGTCCTCAAGGCTAACGATCATTGCTTCGTCGTGGTCTCCGAAGGCGTTCAGGACGCCACCGGTAACTA
The DNA here is from genome assembly GCA_044232865.1 of Opitutales bacterium. GTDB lineage: Bacteria > Verrucomicrobiota > Verrucomicrobiia > Opitutales > UBA953 > UBA953. The sequence continues at coordinate 2,347 of JBIILC010000026.1, forward strand.
CCTCGGCGCCGACACTGCCAGCACCGACGCTTTCGGTCACGCCGTCCTCGGCGGTGCCGGCGAATACCTCCGTACGCTCGTCGAGTCCCGCTTCGATGGCGTCAAGGCCCGCTCTTCCAAACTCGGCATCACCCAGCGCGCCGCTTCGCACAATGCTTCGAAGACCGACGTCGATGAAGCCGAACTCTGCGGCGGTGCCGCCGTCAAGGCCGCCCTCGAAGGCGAGTCCGGTAAGATGGTTATCCTGACCCGCTCCGAAAAAGAGAACTACGCTGTCCAGACCATGCTCGCCCCGCTCGACCAGATCGCCAACGGCGTGAAGGTCTTCCCGGAAAAGTGGATTGGTGAAGACAAGATGTCCATCCATCCGGACTTCGTGCGCTATGCGCTCCCCCTTATTCAGGGCGAAATGCAACTTCCTTACGATCAGGGACTTCCGAAGTATGCTCAGCTCTCCGCGATCGCCGTCCAGCGTCGCCTCGAGAAGTACGTTACGGCCTGAATCTGACCGTTCCGGTTGTGAACAAAGACCCCCGTTTTCGGGGGTCTTTTTGTTTTAAAGGGGTTGCCTCGGTTCCTCGGTGGGTTAGTTTTCCTTCTCCCCCCAGTCTCTATGAGTTCCTTTTTCAAGCACCTAGGAATGGTCGCCTTTGCGCTCCTCCCTATCCTTTCTTCTGCCGCCCTCCAGAGCGGCAAGGTCCAGGTCGGCAAAGTCAGCGGCACCGTCACCATCATCGACGCCAAGGCCCAGCGTAAGCCACTCGCGAACGGTGTGACCTTCCAAGAAGGATCCCTCGTCGAGACCGGCGTCAATTCTACCGCCGAACTCGTGTTCTCTAACGGTGCTTCCGTCGTGCTTACGCCGAACACCTTGCTCGAGCTGCGTACTTTCCGTCAGGTTCCTTCCGCTGGCATCATCGACCCCTATCGCCAGATTGAGAAAGACCCGAGCCCCTCCGTCACCGAACTCGAAGTGCCGCGCGGCAAGATCATCGGCGAAGTCCGCAAGCTGAACGCCCTTTCCACTTTCACCGTCAAGACTCCGGCTGGCCTCGTCCGTATCCGCGGCACCGTCTTCACCGTCGAGTATCGCGTCGGCCCTGATGGTATCGGCCGCATCGTCGTCGATTGCGTCCGCGGTTCCGTCGAGACCACCGTCTTCAGCTCCAACGCTGGTCCGGTCACCGTCGAGCCTGGCATGCAGGCTTCCAGTGCCGTCGCCTCCGCCGCTCTCATCAACATCCTCACCAAGGCTTCTGCCGCCACTCCAGGCGCGCCCCAGCCCGCCGCTCTTTCTGCTGCCACGCTGGCCGTCCTCTCCAATCCGATCCAGATCATGGTCTACCCGATTCCGGCCGAAGACATGGCGGCGATTGCTGCCCTCCTCGGTGAGAACTCCACTCTGAACGTTGAAGTCGCCACGACCATCAACGCGATGGCCCAGACCATGCCGACCCGCACTCAGATGTTCCCTAATGGCGCAGGCGGCGCCCCGGACAAGCGCTACGTCAAGGTGATTACCGATTCCCAGGTGACGGACACTGTCGTCAAGGACAAGATCGGCGGACCGAGTGGGCCGACCACTACCACCACCGGTGGAAGCTCGTCTCTCGACGAGACCCTCAAGAAGATTACCGATAACGTCGACCGCACCGTCGAGCAGAAGCAGATCAATCCGAGCGGGACCTGAAGCTGATCCTCGGCTCGCTTCGCTCAAAAAGGCCCGGCTCACGTCGGGCCTTTTTATGCGTAGAGGGTTTCTCCGCTCGCTTTGAGCCTTTCGGCGGGCATCTTGAGGGCGCATGCCGATCGCTGGTAAATTCATCACGTTCGAAGGAGGGGAAGGCGCGGGAAAGTCCACGCAGCTAACCCGGCTGGCGGATCGTCTCCGTGCTTCCGGTGAGGGGGTACTGAGCCTCCGTGAGCCCGGCGGTACGCCTTTTGGCGAGAAGATGCGGGATGTCCTCAAGCACCCCGGCTCCGTCATCCAGCCGGCCGCTGAGGCCCTCCTCTTCGCGGCCTGCCGCGCTCAGCTCGTCGCCGAGGTCATCGCCCCGGCCCTCGCTTCCGGCCAGGTCGTGCTCTGCGATCGTTTTATCGACTCCACGGTCGCCTATCAGTCGGGCGGCCGCGGCCTCGATCGCGCGCTCATCGAATCCGCCAACCGCCTCGCCTGCGGGGCCGTCCGCCCGGACCTGACCGTCCTGCTCGACCTCGACTCCTCCCGCGGTCTGGGTCGTGCCTCGGTGCGCGACCATGGCCAAGCCGACCGATTCGAGGTCCTCGGCGCTGATTTCCACCGAAAGGTACGCGACCTTTACCACACGCTCGCGAGGGAGGAGCCCGGGCGTTTCTTCGTGGTCGACGCCGCCCGTCCGCCCGAAGCCATTGAAGAGGAGATCTGGCATGAAATCGCCCGCCGCTTCCGCTAATCTCGCAGACCTCCCGGTCCTCAAGGTGCTGGCCCGTGCCCGTGCCGAGGGCCGCATGCCGCACGCTGTCCTGCTCACCGGCGCCGACGGTACCGTGCTGGCCCGCGCCGCGGAACAGCTCGCCGCGCTGCATCTCGGCGAGGCCGACCCGCTAAGCCACCCGGATTGCCGCGTGCTGCGCCCAGCGAAGAAATCGCGGCGTATCACCATCGACAACACCCTTGAAGTTGTCGCCGCGCTCCGTCTGAGTTCTCTGTCGCCGCACCGCGTCGTGATCGTCAACGAGCCCGACCGTTTCCAGCCTGATTCCGCCAATGCTTTCCTGAAGACGCTTGAGGAGCCTCCGCCCGGGACGCTCATCATTCTCCAGACAGCTAATTATTATCGCGTCCTCCCGACGATCCTCAGCCGCTGTTTGCGTTTCCATGTCGCCGGCGATGCTCCCGTGCTGGCCGATCCCTCCTGGTCCGACTGGCTCCGGGAGATGGAGAAACTGCTCGCCCGCATGGTCAAGGGTCCGGCTTCGCCTACGGCGCGCGTCTCCGAGGTCTTCATTCCGCTCTATGCTTTGTGCGCCCGCTTCGAGGTGCTGTTAGAGCTCTTCGTCGACGAAGCCCTGAAGGCCGCGCCTCCGCCTCCGCCGACCGACGAGGACGAGGATGACGCCGAACTCGCCTACGAGGAATCCGTCCGCCGCGGCGTCCGCGCCCGGATGCTCGTCTCGGTCGAGGAGAAGCTCCGGCTGATCGGCCGGACCCACACCGGTTGCGCTGAACAGGTCGCGCTCTCGGTCGGATACCTTGAGGACGCCCGTCATCGCATGGAGCTCAACTACCAGGTCGTGGCTGCCTTCGAGCAGTTCCTCCTGCGAACCCTGCGCGCCTTTGCTCTGCGTCCGCGCGCGGCGTAACTTCACCCCTTCCCCGGAGTTATATTAAAGAGATGTCCCAGGAAGAGCCCACGCTCCCCGACGACGAGGACGACAAGCGCTTGATGGCGTTGGTCGCCGAAGGCGATGACGACGCTCTCCGGTTGCTCGTTCATCGTCACCACGCGCGGCTGGTCGGCTACCTCCGCGGCGAGGTCGGCTCCCAGGCTACCGCTGAAGAGCTGGCGATGGAGGTCTTCATCCGCCTGCACCGCGCCGCTTCCCGCTGGCGTCCGGAGGCGAAGCTGAGCACCTACCTCATCCATATTGCCCACAACCTCGTGCTCAACGAGTGGCGCCGCCGCGGCCGTAAGCCCACGACTGCCTTGGAGTTCGCGGCCGAGCCCGGGGATTCTACGCAACAGTCCGCTCGGCGCGTGGCCGAACTCGACGAAGCATTTCAGCGGGCGATCGCCCAGTTGCCCCCCGAGCAGCGCACCGCTATCCTCCTGGTCGTCCAGCAGGAGTTACCCTATGAGGAGATTGCCGAGATCATGGGCGTGCCGGTCTCCTCGGTGAAGACCTGGATTCACCGCGCCCGGAGTCGCCTGCGCGAGCTCCTGAAAGACTTCTATGGAAACGAATGAACCCTGCAACTTACCGCCACCAGCGGTGTTTAACCCTATGAACTGAGCCATGGACAATCCTCACCATAAGAACTTCGACCAAGAACTAGCCGCTTCGCTCAGCCGTGGCCGTTCCGTCGCCGTCACCGGCTTAGCCGACCGCGTCGTCGGGGCCGTTCGTGCCGACCGTCGTCGCCGCGTTGTGATCCGCTGGAGCTCCGTCGCCACGGCCGCGGCCGCTTGCCTCGTTGCCGTCCTTACCTTGTCCACTCCTTCCGAGGAAGCACTCAATCGCCAGACGTTCGCCCTCTTCGCCCACGACGAGTCCGCCCAGTTCGCTGACCTGCTGGGCGCGTCCGCCGACCTTTCGCTCCTTTCGCCCGCGGTGGAGAAGTCCAGCGTGGTCGAGGTGCTCAACGCCCCTGGCTCCTGACCCGATGAAGCAATCCTTCCTTCTTGCGGCTCTCGTCCTGTCGGCCGCCGCTTCGTTCGCCCAGCAGGCTCCCGGCCGTTCGCCCGAATCCGAGCCGACCGCCGAGGAAATCCAGACCATCCGTAAGATTCTCGAACTCCCTCCCGAGCGACTCGCTCGTATGCGTTCATCCATCGAGAAGATGGAGCGCATGTCGCCTGAGTCCCGCCGCGAGTTTGCCGCTAATCTGGCCAAGTACGAGACCGCCACGCCCGAGGAGCGCCACAAAATCATGAAGGAGATGCGCGAACGTGGCGGCTTTGGCTCTCGCGTCCTTGAGTACCACTTCAAGACGCTGAGCCCGGTGGAGGCTAAGGCTGAACGCTCCCGTATTCAGGCCCTCACGACGGAGCAGCGGATGGAATTCCTCCGTAAGCTTGCCGAGAAATATGGACCGGAGATCGACAAGGAAAAAGGCAAGTCGAGCGACGCTAAGGAAGCGGAGAAGAAGCGCCGCAAGCTGGCTGAAGGCGAAGTCCCGCCCGCCGCGCTCAAGCAGTAAGGCTATTCGCCGAGCTTCTTGAAAGGGAGCTGGCCGTGCTTCCAGCGGTCGTGCGCCCAGAGCCAGTTGGCGCAGGCGTCATCGCCGGAGCGCAGCTTACGCTCGAGCCAGGCGTTCGATTCGATCGTCAGGCCGATGGAATCCGTCGCGTGCAGGGCTTCCATGCGCAGTCGGCAACGCCAGAAGCCGGTGCGATCTGCCCAGAAGATGCGGCTCGGGCACTTGAAGCGTTGCGCGATGATGCCGGGTAGTTCGGTGACCGCGCAAGGCGAGCCAAGGAACTGCCAGATGGAACCGCTCTGCGTCGTCTGGTCGAAGAGAATCACGGTGGCATGTCCCTCGCGGACGGTCTTCATCGCGCGCGCAAAGCCGTCGCGGCGCGAGGCGAGCTTCATGCCAAAGCGCTCGCGGGCTTGCTTGACCCAGAGTTCGGCTGCGGGCTGATCGAGTGGGCGGTAGACGGCGACCCATTCGCGCTTCGCCAGTTCGGGGCTCAGGAGAGGGGCGGCGGTCATCATCTCCATCAGGGCGAAGTGGGGTACGAAGAGCACTGTGCCAGTGCCCTTGGGCGGCATCCCATGTTCGGAACTCAGCATGCAATCATCCACGATGGTACGGTCGCGAATTTCGGCCTCCGACATCAACGGCGAGGCGATTGAGAAGAGCCCCATCTCCGCCGTGCGGCGACAGGAGGTGCGGCCGATGCGACGGACCCAGGCGACGTCCTTATCGGGGAAAGCTTTCGCGAGGTTGCGGCGGATTACCTTACCGCGGAGGAGCCAGAGGATCTCGCCGAGCAGCACGGCGTTGAGGCGGGCGAATGCTTCGGGCAGGCGGGTCAGCAGCCAAGCGTAGGTGACGATCAGCGGCCGCATTGGGTAAGCGTTCAGCCGCGGCCCTCCTGCTTGAGCAGGTCGCCGATTTCGGGGACGAGGATGTTGCGGCGTCCCAGTTCATCGCGCGCGAAATACTTGTCCACCTGCCGGACTAGGTCGAACGGTTCGTCGGGTAAGTTATCCTCGTCGAACTCCATTTCATCGACGGCGTCGATATCGTCGAAGATATGCGACAGGCGTAGCGGCTCGCCGTCGATGACGGCGGGCGGGTTGGCGATGGCGCCAATTTTGGTGAGGTTGAAGAAGAGGCAGGGGTAGAATTCCTTCTCGTACGGCTCGAGGAATTTGGTGACCCACTGGCCGGGGACTTCCCAGCGGCGGTTGATGATGACCGCGTCGGAGAAGTGTACGCACGTGCGGTACCATTCCTCGATGGCCTTGTGCTTCATCGTCAGGGGGCAGTCGACCACAGTAATAATGCGCGCAACGCGCCACACGGCGTCTGGCATCATCGGGCGGATGGTGCGGTGGAGCGCCTCCATCTGATCGATCATGTGCAGTGAGCCATTGGTCACCAGGATGGTGGCGTCTTCGTCACCCGGTGCGGGCAGGATGGCCTGTCCGCCTTTGAATTCCCATTGGTCGGGAGCGATACCGCCTTCGCGCGCTTCGCGGAGGATGCGGATCTTGCGTCCTTCGGGCCAAGCGTTCTCGGCCAGCTCGCGCACCGTGTCAGCTCGGCCAGCGCCCGTGGGGCCGAGGATGATGATGATCGGGGTCATGCCTTACGTCCGCAGCGGCCGAAGGGGGCGTTCTGTCCGCGGTCGCGGATCCAGTGATCCACGGCCACCAAGGCGGCCATGGCTTCGACGATGGGCACGGCGCGCGGGAGTACGCAAGGGTCGTGGCGACCCTTGGCACTGAGCTCGGTGGCCTGGCCGTCGGGACGGACCGTCTTCTGCGGCTTGAGCACGGTGGCGGTGGGCTTGAAAGCGATACGGAAGACAATGTCTTCGCCGTTGGTGATGCCGCCCTGCGTTCCGCCAGAACGGTTGGTCGCGGTGCGGATGCGGCCGCCCTTGCGGATGAACTCATCGTTATGGGCGCTGCCGCGCAGCACAGTGCCGGCGAAGCCGCTACCGATTTCGAAGCCCTTGGTTGCGGGTAGCGAAAGCATGGCCTTGGCGAGGTCAGCTTCGAAACGATCAAAGACCGGTGAGCCGAGTCCGGCGGGAAGGTTTTCGATGACGCAACAGATGACGCCACCTACGGAATCGCCGTCGGCGCGCGCTGCGCGGATGAGCGCATCGATTTTTGCGGCGGTGGCGGGATGCGGGCACCGCGTCGGCGTGGCCTCCACCTGCTTCAACGTCGGTGCCTTGGCAGCGGCGGGCATGCGCACGTCGCCGACACTTTCCACCCAAGCGATAATGCGGGCACCGCACGCGTGCTTGAGCACGGTCTTCGCGACCGCACCGGCAGCGACCCGCGCGGCGGTCTCGCGAGCGGAGGAACGGCCCCCGCCTTCGACGGCGCGGATGCCATACTTGGCGTCGTAGGTGAAGTCGGCGTGCGAAGGACGATAGGCTGCCTTCATTTCGGCGTAGGCCTGGGGGCGCTGGTCGCCGTTGCGGATGACGATAGCGATGGGCGAGCCAAGCGTCAGCCCATCATGCGAGACGCCCGAGAGGATTTCCGGTACGTCCGCTTCCTTGCGCTGCGTGGTCAGGGCGCTCTGGCCGGGGCGGCGACGGTCGAGTTCGCTGCGCAGGAAGGCGGCGTCAAACGGTACGCGGGGAGGGCAGCCATCGATGATGACGCCGAGCGCGGGTCCGTGGCTTTCGCCGAAGGTGGTAATGCGGAAACTGTGTCCGTGGATATTGCCCATTGGTAATGTGGTTAAAAAAGAACGCCGCCTAGCCAGGTGGCTGGGCGGCGTCCGTTTGGCGGTTCCGCCCCGGCGCTTAGCGCAGGTTAGAAGTGATCTTGGAGACGATCTTCTGGCTCTCCGGCAGGTTGCCGAAGAAGCCGTACTTGACCTTCACCTGAGTAAAGACGGCCTTGGTGACTTCGTCTTCGCTCTTTTCGATGGTGATTTTGATTTCCAGGTCACCGATGGTGCGGGCGTAGGCCACGACGCTGAGGAGCTCCTTGTTGGCGCCGACCTCGTCGGTCTCGCCGGTGCGAAGCGTGCCGGGCATCGCGTCGATGGTGCGCTTCACGGCGTTGAAGACGGCGGTCGTGTCCGCGGTGTAGCGGGTGGTCAGGATACCAGTGACGTTGGAGTAGGAGGCCTCGTTGTTCTGGGAGTTGTCCACGCCGAGCTGGGTGGAGCATCCGGAGAGGACGAGGACGGCGAGGAGGGCGAGGGCGGTTTTCATGTGCAAGAGTCGTGGTTGAGTGGTTGGAGTAAAAGCACAGCCGGGGTCCGTTGGCAAACAGTTTCGCCCTCGGCCCGTGGCTGCGAAAGGCGTCTTTTTGTAATGGTAAAACCATTACACATGGCGGTCGCGCCCGGCGCTGGACCGATCCCCGGGGGCGGCCTGGAGGGGGGGAGGGGAGCACCCAAAACGGTTATTTTGTGTTTTTATACACTTAAGTTACTGTAAATTAGATACTTACGTAAATTAAGGACTGGATTCAGTCATTAAGTTACCCCTAGTCGCGCTGTGAACAAGAAATTGGGCAGATCTGGGGCTAAAATCTTGACGGGTGGAGGACTGTGGGGAAAAGTGGGTCATCTGGGGGCAACTCCCCATACGCAATGTCTATTGGCGCCAACAACGGTCTCTTCACCGGCATCCACAACGGAAAGTTGGATGAGAAGAACCGTGTCACCATTCCGGCGGCCTGGCGTTTTGATGCGGAAGCGACTTTTCTCGCGATGTTCCACCCCGCGCTGGGATCGATTGTCGTGTTCCCTCCGTCGATGGCCGAACGCATTCGCGACGCGGCTCAGCAGGTCACGGTGAGTGACCCGGTGAAGATGGATGCCCTCAGCCTCCTCGCGACGAATAGCATTCAGGTCACGTGTGACAAGGCCGGCCGCATCACGCTCAACGACCACATCGTGAAGGAAGCCAAGCTCGAGCACGAGGTGATCTTCCGCGGTGGCTTCACCACGTTCCATATTTCTTCGCCGACGCCGCCCAAGGCTGATCGCGAATCCGAGTCCGCGCTCACCATCCTCCGCGCCCTGCGCGAGCTTGGCTTGTGAGGCGTATCCAAGAGTTACTTACACTACTCACACTTTATTCACAGCCCGCCGAATGACCAACCACGTTCCAGTCTTGCTTGAGGAGTGCTTGACGCTTCTCGCTCCGCAGGACGGCCGTGCTTATCTGGACTGCACCTTCGGTGGCGGCGGCCACACGGCGGCGATTCTGGCCCGCGCGCCGCTCTGCACCATCGACGCGATGGATCGCGATCCCGCCGCCGCGGAACGTTCCGCTGCGCTGCTCGCCGCCCATCCTGGCCACCTGCGTTTCCATTCTGAGAATTTTCGTAACCTTGACCGCGTTCCGGGGCGATTCGACGGTGTTCTGATGGACATTGGGGTGTCCTCGTACCAGTTGGATGTCCCGGAACGCGGTTTCTCCTTCCGCTTCGATGCGCCGAACGACATGCGGATGGATACGCGCGTCGGCCGCAGCGCGGCTGAGTTCCTCGAACGCGGCGACCGCACTGAAATCGAACGCGCGGTTCGCGACTACGGCGAGGAGCCTCGTTGGTTCCGCGTGGTCAACGCGATCATTGCCGCCCGCGGTACCGGCCGGCTCGCCCGCACCTCCACTTTCGCCGAACTAGTCGCCGAAGCCGCGCCCCCCGCCCCTGGGCCGCGCGGCCCGCACCCGGCCACCCGCACCTTCCAAGGCGTGCGTATCGCGGTTAACGATGAGCTCGGCGCCCTGGCCGACGCCCTTCCGCTCGCCTTTGGTAAACTCACCGCCGGCGGTGTGCTCGCCGTCATCTCCTTCCACTCCCTGGAGGACCGGATGGTCAAGCGCTACATGAACGAGGTCGCCGGCCGACCGGTCGACCGCGATGACGCGCGCAATCAGGACGACCGCGTGAAGCAGGCCGACCTCCTCACTCGTAAGGCGGTCCAACCCTCGGACGACGAACAGGTACGCAACCCCCGCAGCCGCTCGGCTCGCCTCCGCGCCGTGCGCCGCCTTTCCGTATGAGCCCGCGCTTTTTCACTTGGGTCTGCGTGTTCGCCGCTGTCGGTACCTTCGCTGTCGGGACGATCAACATCATGCGCTTACGTGTTGAGGCTGACACCATCGGTAGCCGCATCCAGCGCATGGAGCGCGACATCTCGCTCTCTAAGAAGGAGCTCGAGAGACTCCGCCGCACGCGCGATGAGCTCCTCAATACCCTCGAGCTCCAGCAGCGCATCGGTGATGCGCTGAAGCCTCCGGTCCCCGAACAGGTGGTGTGGGTACGTTATTTCCCGGCGGTCGCATCCCCGCCCCCTATGCTTTCCGCGAGCCCCCGGATGACGGCCCGCGAAATCGCCTCCCTCTCTTGGGGTGGGCAGGGAGGACCGCGCTCTCGATGAGCCTCCCCCACGCCAGGCGAACGCGCTACCGTTTCCTGGCTTGGGCCGTTTCCCTCTGCTTCCTGGCCGTAATCTCGCGGCTGGTTTGGTTGCATTGGGTCGACGCCCCTCGTCTGCGCGCGGAAGCTCTGCAGGCTCGCCGAGTGCTCCAGGAGATCCCGTGCCGTCGCGGAGAGATCCGCGACTCACAGGATAACCTTCTGGCGGTGTCCGAGGATGTCTGGGATATCGGCGTAGACCCGGACTCGCTCATCACGGGCGAGGTGGAGCGCGTCCGTGAAGTTGCGACCATCCTTAATCTGCCTTTTTCCAAGGTTCGCGAGGCTTTCGTGACCACCACGCGCCTTAATGAGGCCGGCGAGCAAAAGACGATCCGCTGGACCGTCCTCGCCCATGAGGTCAACGAGGCCACGATGAAGCGCATCAAGGCGCTCGGCATCAAGGCGCTCCGTGCGGAACTGAAGTACCGGCGTAACTACCCGAAGGGGCAGCTCGCCGCACACGTACTCGGCTACGTCAATAAGGAGGCCATCCCCGCTTCCGGGATTGAGAGTGTGATGAACCCGCTGCTCCTCGGCCAGAAGGGCTGGATCGAATCTGAACGCGACGGCCGCCGCCGCGAGATCACGAGTAATCGCCTCCGCGAAGTCGCGCCAGTCGATGGCAGCACAATCGTGCTGACGATCAATAGCCTCATCCAGAAGACCTGCGAGGACGCCCTTGCCGCCGCCGCCGCCCGCTATAATCCGAAAGGCGGCATCATCATCGTCAGCGAGCCGCGCACGGGCCGCATCCTCGGCCTCGCCAACTGGCCGACCTACGACCTCAACCGTTTCTTCGACCCGCAGGCCGCGCCGATGGATAGTCAGCGTAACCGCGCCGTATCCGACGTCTACGAGCCCGGCTCGGTCTTCAAGATTGTCTCAGTCTCCGGTGCGCTCGAGGAACGCCTCATCACGCCGAACTCAATCTTCGACTGCGGTGCCACCACGGTCCCCTACCGCGGCCGCATGGTCTCCATGCCAGCCGACTCGCACGCCATCGGTGCCGCCGACATCCGGCAGATCGTCCGCGAATCCTCCAACCGCGGCACGGTCCAGGTCGGGATGCAGTACGCTGAACGCCTCGGTGAAGATAAGTTCTTCGCGCTCATTAAGTCCTTTGGCTTCGGTGCCCGGACGGGCCTGATCACCGGTGCCGAAATTCCGGGTCTACTCATCACGCCGAAGGATTGGGACGGGCTGACGATCTCGCGCGTGCCGATGGGCCACTCGGTCAGCGTCACGGCGATGCAGATGCACTTTGCGATGTCGGTCGTCGCGGCCGAAGGGCTGCTGATGCAGCCACAGCTCGTCCTCCGCGTCGAGGATCCGAAGACGAAGGCAACCGTCCTCAACTACGGACCGCGCTCGCGCGGCCGTGCCGTCTCCGCCGCTACCGCCGCGCAGATGGCCACGCTCTTGCGTGCTGTCTGCGGCAAGGGCGGCACGGCGCCGATCGCCGATATTCCGGGCTACGAGGTCGCGGGCAAGACCGGCACGACGCAGAAGATTGTCAACGGCCGTTATTCCAACGCGCACCACGTCGCTTCCTTCGCTGGCTTCTTCCCGGTCAACGACCCGAAGCTCGCGATCACGGTAATCATCGATGAGCCGCAAGGGGAGGGCGTCGGCTACGGCGGCAAGGTCTCCGCTCCGATCTTCCGCGACGTCGCCGAGAAGTGCATTCGCTGGCTCGATATCCCTCCGGTCTCCACCGTGCCGCGTGCCCACGTCGCCGACCTCGGCCGATGACGCCTCCTCTTGCGATGATGCCCGCCGCCATGGAGCGCCCCACTTTCAACTCGCTGCTGCAAGGCCTCCCCGTACTCGGCCGCGCCGGCGATGGCTCCGTCCGCATCTCCTCGATCGTCACGGACAGTCGCCGCATCATCCCCGGATCGCTCTTCTTCGCTTTACCTGGCCTGCGCGCCAATGGGCACGCGTTCCTCGACGATGCCATCGCCCGCGGCGCCGCCGCCATCATCTCGGGTGAACCCGTCGCCGGACTGCCCGCGGTCGCCGCCGCCCAAGTCGTTGATCCGCGGCGCGCCCTTGCCGAAGTCGCCCGCCGTTTCTTCGGCCACCCGGAAGCCGCCCTGCAGCTCGTCGGCGTGACGGGCACCAACGGCAAGACAACGATTTCGACGCTCCTCCGCCACCTGTTGCAGTCCGATGGTTCCCAGTGGGGCCTGGTGGGAACGGTCCGCTATCACCTCGGGCGACGTTCGATTCCCTCTTATAAGACGACGCCGGAATCGGCCGACCTCTCCGGCTTCTTCCGCCAAATGGTCGACGCGGGTTGTGCGGGTGCCTGCCTCGAGGTGAGTTCCCATGCGCTCCATCAGGACCGCGTGCATGGCTTCCACTTCCGCGTCGCGGCCTTCACTAATCTAACCCGCGACCACGTCGACTATCACGGCGACCTAGCCTCGTACCTCGACGCGAAGACGGCGCTCTTCGACGGCCGTAACGGCGCCGTGCCCGATGTCTGCGTCATCAACATTGACGACCCGGCCGGACGCGTGCTTGCCGAAGCCTGCCGCCGCCGCGGTAAGGTGATTACCTTTGGTATCGCCGCGGACGCCGAGGTCCGCGCGACCGACCTCGCCCTCGATACGGGCGGTGCGGTCTTCTCGGTCCGCTTCGAAGGCCGCTCCGCAGTCTTCAAGTCGACGCTCCCCGGCGATTACAACGTCTCGAACGTCCTCTGCGCCCTCGCGATGGCTGCCGCCCTTGGGCGTGATCCGCTGGCTCTCGCGCCGTCGCTCGCCTCCTTCCCTGGGGTTCCGGGCCGTATGGAACGCGTCGAGGCTGGTCAGGCCTTCCCGATTTTCATCGATTACGCCCACACCGATGACGCCCTGCGCAATGCCTTGCGCATGCTCCGCGATATCACCCCGGGCCGCGTCCTCTGCGTGTACGGTTGCGGCGGTGACCGCGACCGCGGCAAGCGTCCCGCGATGACCAAAGCCGTTGCCGACCTCGCCCATCTCGCCTGGGCCACCGCCGATAATCCGCGGAAGGAAAGCCTCGACCGGATCTTCGCCGATATGCGGGAAGGCCTCGGAGTGCTCCCGACGGTAGAATTTGTGACCGACCGACGCGATGCCATCGGCCGCGCCCTCGCCGCTGCGAAATCCGGCGACTGCGTTGTCATCGCCGGTAAGGGCCATGAGACGACCCAGGAATTCGCCGACACGGTGGTACCTTTCGACGACCGTCAAGTCGTCCGCGAAATCCTTGAGCTTCGGAGGGGCGCGCAGCCGTGATGCCGACTTTCTCCTCAGCCGATCTTGCCGCGTGGGCCGGAGGCCGCTGGACCGCCACTCCCCGCGATACCGTTACGGGTTTCGGCACGGATACCCGTACCCTCCGCGCGGGCGACGTCTTCGTGGCCGTGCGCACCGAACGCCGCGACGGTCATGATTTCCTCGGTGCCGCCCGCTCGCAGGGAGCCACCTGTGCCTTGGTCGAGCGTCCGGTGGCCGACGACCTGCCGCAGCTTGTCGTGGATGACTCGCTCGCCGCGCTCCGTCGCGTCGCCGCCCGCTGGCGCGCGAACTTCCAGGGTCGGGTCATCGGCGTGACGGGCAGCGTGGGTAAGACCTCGACGAAGGAGATGCTCGCTGCGCTCCTCGGGGCAGAGGCCTTCGTCACGGAAGCCAATCTTAACAACCTCATCGGTGTCCCGCTGATGCTCCTACGCGTCGAACCGGGGCTCCATCGTTTTGCTGTCATCGAGGCGGGTATGAGTGTGCCCGGCGAACTGGGACTCTCCGCCGCTGTCATCCGCCCCGACCTTGCCATCGTCACCAACGTTGCGGCGGTGCATCTCGAAGGGGTCGGCTCGCTCGCCGGCATCGCTCGCGAGAAGGCCACGCTCGTCGCTGAGCTCGCCCCTGGCGGCCGGGCGATCATCCCGGCGGCGTTACTCGATTGGCCGGAATTCGCGGCTCAGGCAGCTCGTTGCATTGCGGTGCAGTTCGAGGGTGAAGCCGCCCCGGCCGTCGTGCCGGCCCGTCTCGTCCGCGCTTCTTTTCTCACCGACGCCCGCGGCCAGCGCTCGCTTGTACTCGACGGAGAGGTCTTCCCGCTCGCCCCGATTTCCGACGGGCTCGCCCGCAATGCGGCGCTCGCGCTCGTCGCCGCCCTCGAACTCGGCCGTCCGTCCGGCGAACTCGCCGCTGTCACCGCGCACTGGATGCCGCCCGCCGGTCGCGGTAGCGTGCACGTCGAAGGCGAACGCACCTTCTACGTCGACTGCTATAACTCCAGCCCCGCGTCGCTCCTCGATTCGGCCCGTGCTTTTGACCGTGTCAGTCGCGTCACCGCTTCGCCTCGTCTTTTCCTGCTCGGCGGCATGGCCGAGCTCGGTCCCACCTCTGCGCAACTCCACCGCGACTGCGGCGCGCAGCTGCCTCTCCGCTCTGGCGACCTTGTGGTCGTCTTCGGCGGTGAGTCGGCTGCGTTGCTGCAGGGAGTTGCGCTCCCGGGGGTGGAGCTTTCCGTCGCGGCTTCCGTCGAGGACGCCGCCGCCCGCGTCGCCGCGCACCGCGGCTTCGTCTTCCTAAAAGGTAGCCGTTCCTTCGCCCTCGAGCGTTGCCTGCCCGATTCCCTGCGCTCCGCGCTCTCTTTCCACTAGGATGCTTTACCGTCTCAGCGAACTCGTCGACACTTGGGGGCCTTTCCGTCTCTTCGAGTACATTTCCGTCCGGGCAATCCTGGCGGGCATGACGGCGTTGCTACTCGGCATGCTTTTCTCCGGTCGCCTCATCACCTTGCTCGCGCGCCTGCGCCAGCCCGAGCGTTCGGCCAAGCTGATGGGTGAACTCGCCAAGGAAGGCGGCAAGGTGCCGACCATGGGCGGCCTGATCATCGCTGTCGCGATGATCCCTTCGGTGCTCCTCTGGGCGCGCCTCAACGTCCTTGTGCTCGCCGCGCTCTGGTGCCTCATCGGCATGGGCCTCGTGGGTCTCTACGACGACTGGCTGAAGGTCCGGCATGGCAGTTCCGATGGCATCTCCGCGCGCATGAAGCTGGCGGGGCAGGGGCTCGTCGCGCTCAGCGCCTTCGGCATCGTGCTCCTCGACCCGGCCTATCGTGAAAGCCTCTGTGAGATCTGGCTGCCGATTCTCAACGGACCGCTTTGGTCGGCCCAGTCCCTGGGCTGGCCATTTCTGGCCTGTCTCGGCGTCGCCGCTGCGTTTTTCGTGCTCGTCTGCGTGGGCAGTTCGAATGCGGTCAACTTGACCGACGGCCTCGACGGCCTGGCCATCGGCTGCGTTATCATTACCACGATGATTTTCGGAGCGGTTGCCTACCTCGCCGGCCACCATGAGTTCGCGACTTACCTGCGCATCAGTTACGTGCCGGGCGCGGGCGAGCTCGCGGTCTTCTGCACGGCCCTTGTCGGCGGTAGCCTCGTTTTCCTCTGGCACAACGCGGCCCCGGCCGAGATCTACATGGGCGACGTCGGTGCGCTCGGGCTCGGCGGCGGCCTTGGTGCGGTGGCGTGCCTGATGCATCAGCCCTTCCTCCTCGCGATCGCCGGAGGCGTGTTCGTCGTCGAGGCGCTCTCCGTCATCCTGCAGGTGGCCTACTTCAAACGGACGGGCGGCCAACGCCTGTTCCTGATGACGCCTATCCATCACCACTTCCAGAAGCAGGGCTGGCCCGCGACTAAGGTCGTGGCGCGCTTCTGGATTCTCTCCCTGCTGTGCGGCCTCCTCGGCCTCCTTTCGCTGAAACTCCGATGAGCGAGTTCCCTGAATCTCTCCGCCGCCGGCTCACCCGGCCCGCCGCCGTCTTCGGCGAGGGCGTGAGCGGGCGTTCCGTCGCGGAATCCCTCGCCTTGGCTGGCTTTGCTTCGGTCATCTATGACGAACGCGGGGAGAACCGGCAGTTTGGCCCTGACGAGGCCGCGCGTCACGATCTCTTGGTCTACAGCCCTGGCTTCGCGCAGTCGCACCCCTGGATCCTCGCCGCCCGCCGCGCCGGCCTGCATTGCCTGACCGAGCTGGACTTCGGCGCGTTGCTCTGGACTGGTCCCGCCATCGCCATCACCGGCACCAACGGCAAGACGACCATCACGGAATTCCTTTCGTTCGCCTTCAAGCGTTCCGGACTCGACGCCATCGCCTGCGGCAACGTTGGCCTGCCGTTGACGTCACTGCATCGCACGGTCTCCAACGGTTCGTTCGTTGCAATCGTCGAAGTCAGTTCATTCCAGGCGGAGGATCTCCGCCACTTCACGCCCGAGGCGGTGCTCTGGACGAACTTCGACGAGGATCACCTCGACCGTCATGGTGACCGCGAAAGCTACTTCCGTGCAAAATTCCGGCTGATCGAACGCATGATGCCTGGCGGCATCCTCGTCGTCGGTGAATCCGTCGTCGCCGCAGCCCGCGAATTCGGCATCGAGTTACCGGCGGAGGCGTTTGTCGCCACGCGCACCGAGGTCGCCGATACGGTGCCCGCCGGTTCGGTCTTCGATTCCTGGCCGCAGCGCGAGAACTGGGCCATTCTCTGCAAGTACTGGCAGGCGCGTGGTATCCCACTGCGCCACCTCGAGGAGTCTGCCCGTCTCTTCCGCGTACCGCCCCATCGCCTCCGTAAGGTCGCCGAGAACAAGGGTGTCGAATTCTGGAACGACTCAAAGGGTACCAACTTCCACGCGGTGCAGGCCGCGCTTTCGGAGTTCAGCATCCCGGTCCGCTGGATCGGCGGTGGGAAGTGGAAGGGCGGCGACCTCGCCCGCTTCGTCCGCAACATCGCCCCGCTGATCGACACCGCCTATCTTATCGGGGAGACGGCCGAAGAATTGAAGCGCCACTTCGACGAGCTCGGTAAGGTCGCCCGTTGCTACCCGTCCCTGCAGGACGCTGTCGTCGCGGCTGCCAAGGATGCGCACGGGCCGGTGGCGATCCTGCTCAGCCCCGGTTTCTCCAGTTTCGACCAGTTTCGCGGCTATGCCGAGCGCGGCCTCGTCTTCGAACGCGCCGCGAGTGCCCTCGCCAAAACCGTCTAATCTTTCCAACCAACCCACCCACCCAACCCACCAGACCCACCAACATGCGTCCCCTCATCACTGTCACTGCCGTCGTGCTTCTGCACCTCTGCGTCATCGCCGTCCTCGTCGGCGTCAACGGCTGTCGAAGCACCAGCGGCTTCGAGCAGTCCGGCGATCTCGCCGCCTACTCCGGCGGCGCCCGCCCCGCCGGCACTACGGCGGGCGTGCCCGTCGCGGTCGCCCCGATCTCCGACCGCATCCCGACTCCGGTCCCGACCAAGCTCACGCCCGTGGGTCCTGTCGGCAACGGTGGTAAGCGTACCGTGGTGAAGGGCGAGACCCTCATGAGCGTCGCCGCTAGCGAGAAGGTCACCCGTGCTGATCTCGCGAAGGCCAATGGTCTTACCCTCAACGCCGACCTCAAGATCGGCCAGGTGCTGAAGATTCCGGCCGCCTCCAAGGCTCCCGTGAAGGCCGCGACGAAGTCCCCGACGACCGCCACTAAGACCACGCCCGCCGCGCCGGCCCCGACCTTCGCCCCCTTCAAGCTCATCCCCGTCGGCAAGGCGGCTGAAGCCGCTTCGGCTCCTGCGGACAAGAAGTAAGCTGACGCCCGCGCCGCGCTATGGTCATCAAGGAGAAGCAGGAAAGTCCGGGAGCCCTGGGTGGGTACTCCTTGGGCATCTTGCTGCTCGCGATGTCCCTCGCGGTGTTCGGCCTGGTGGTGCAGTACAGCGCGGGCATCTCGCTATCGTCGAGTAATCGCACCGGGGCGTTCTACCGCCAGCTGGCCTACGTGCCGATTGCCTTCGTCGCCGGCTTCGCTTTCTTCCGGCTCAACCTTGAGAAAGCACGTGAGTGGCGCTGGTGGATTCTTGGCGGCGCCTGCTTGGCGATGGCCCTCGCGCGCATCCCGGGTGTCGGTGTTTCGGTCAACGGTTCCTGGCGCTGGATCGATTTCGGCTTCTTCCGCCTGCAGGCTTCGGATCTCGGCAAACTCGCCTTGGTGATTGTGCTCTCCGATTTCCTCGCGCGCATGCAGCGGCACACCTTACCGAACAAGTTTTCGATCTACCAGTTGAGTTCACGTGAGCCTTACATCTTCACGCGCCGCGGTTGGATTGATTGCCGCGAAGGCTTCGTGAAGCCCGTCGCCATTCTGCTGGTCATCGCTGGTTTCATTGCGCTCGGTCCGGACCTCGGCACGATCCTCCTCTGCTGCGCGGTGGGCGGCACGATGATGCTCGTCTCAGGCGTGCGTTGGGCCTACGTGATACCGAGTTTCCTGATCGGACTAGGCGGCTTCACGGTCCTCATTCTTAACTGGCCGAACCGTCTGCGCCGCTTCACTTCGTTCCTCGAGCCGTGGGAGAAACGCGGTGACGAGGCCTATCAGCTCTTCGAGGGCTTGGTGGCATTCGGTGTCGGCGGACTCACGGGTAAAGGAGCCGCCAACGGTATCCAAGGCCGCGCATACCTGCCGGAAGCGCACACGGACTTCGTGTTCTCCGTCATTGGTGAGGAATACGGTCTAGTCGCGACTTCGCTTGTGGCGATGGTCTACCTCGGCATCTTCTGGTGTGCCTACCGCGCGATGCGGTATTCGTCGGACCTCTACCGTTTCAACCTCTGCCTCGGCGCGACGCTCTTCCTCGTCCTGCAGGCGCTCATCAACATGGGTGTCGTCACGGGCTTGCTCCCGACCAAGGGCATCTCGCTCCCGTTCATCAGCTACGGCGGCACTAATCTTGTCATCATGGGCTGCATGGTCGGCCTCGTCCTTAACTGCATCCGCGAATCGGCCCAACCGGCCTTCGTGGCCAAGGAGGCGCGCGCATGAGCCGCGTGCTGCTCGCGTGTGGCGGGACCGGTGGCCATCTCGCCCCGGGTATCGCCCTCGCGCAGCGGCTCACGGACGACGGACACGAGTGCCTGCTCATCGTCAGCAGTAAGATTGTCGACGCGCGTATGACCTCCAGTTACCCGCGCCTGAACTTCGTCCCGGGCAAGGGTCGCGGCTTCGGCCCCAGCTTCGGCGCGAAGCTGCTTTTCTTCCCCGCGCTGCTTGGGGCAGTCTGGTCTTCCTGGCGCCTACTTCGCCGCTTCCGACCCGACGCGCTTGTGTGCTTCGGCGGCTTCATGAGCCTGGGGCCGTCGCTGGCCTGCCGCCTCTGTGGTATCCCGGTGTTGGTCCACGAAGCCAACCGCAAGCCCGGCAAGGCCGTGCGCCTAATCGCGCGCTTTGCCGATGCGGTGCACCTGCCCGCTGGCGTGCGTATCCCGGGCCTCGCCGCGGAGCGTCAGCATGATTCCGGTTATCCCGTCCGCGCCGAAATCCGTCCACAGGCGCGTGATGCGGCCCGGCGCGCGCTCGGCTTGCCGCCGACGGGTCGCGTGGTGCTCGTCACCGGCGGGAGCCAAGGCGCTCACTCGCTCAATCGCTGGGTGGAGGACAATCTCGAGGAGTTTGCCATCCGCGGCATCCATGTCCTATGCCTCACTGGTCCGGGCGGCCGCGAGGATGAAGTCCGCTCGCCCGACTCGCTGGTGAAGTTCGTCCCGTTTTGCCATCAGATGGCGATGGCCTATTCCGCGGCCGACCTCGCGGTCACGCGCGCCGGGGCGGGCACGCTTGCCGAGCTGGCCACCTGCCGTACGCCCGCGGTGCTCGTCCCTTATCCGCGTTCGGCGGACGACCATCAGACGGCCAACGCGCGCCAGAGCGAACTATCCGGCGCGGCGATTCTGCTACCAGAGACGGAACTCCCGCGGCTGCTCCGCATCGTCTTCGACCGCCTCGCCGACTCCGCCGCCCTCGCGGTGATGCGCGATGCGCTCGCCCTGGCCGATGCTTCTAATCGCTGGGAAGAACTCGCCCATGAAACCATCACCCTCGCCGGCCGCCGTCGGCTCGCCGCCGCATGAGCGCTTCCGCCTGGATGCTCGGTGCCTGCGGTATGGGAGTTGGCCCGCTCGCCATTTACCTGAAAGGGGAGGGCTGGGACGTCTCGGGTTGGGATGATTCGACGGGCAGCCCGATGGAGCTCCAGCTCGCCAACGCCGATATCCCGCTCCTTCGCGATCCGTGGGCCGCGGGGCGCCATCCTTCCGTCGTCGGCCGTTCTAGCGCCGTGAAGGCCGGCCACGCCGCGCTCGCCCTCGCCGAGCGCCATGAGGTCCGCACGCTCCGCCGCGGCGAACTCCTCGCCGAAGCCGTCGCGGGGCGCCGCTTCGTCGCCATCTGCGGTAGCCACGGCAAGACGACCACGTGCGGCCTGCTTGTCGCCGCCCTCGCTAG
>JBIILC010000070.1:0-6958 GCA_044232865.1 Opitutales bacterium
CCCGCGCGGCTGACGACATTGTCGCCTCCGCCGTCGCGCATGCCCAGGCCCATCCGCAGGGCGACGTCCCCTCTAGCTTTGTCGCGGCAGATTATCGCGCAGACCTACGTGATCTGCCCATCGGCGTCTTTGATTCCGGTGTCGGCGGCCTGACGGTACTCGAAGCCATCAAGGCCCATGACCGCCATCATAACCTGACCGGTGCGGACGGCGCGGACGGTGTGCCGGATTTCGCCGGCGAACGGTTCGTTTATTTCGGCGACCAAGCCAACATGCCTTACGGAAATTATTCCGCGGTGGGTCGCACAGGTTTCTTGCGGGAGCTTATCCTGCGTGACGCCTTGTTCCTGCTCGGCCGA
Organism: Opitutales bacterium; assembly: GCA_044232865.1. Classification (GTDB taxonomy): domain Bacteria; phylum Verrucomicrobiota; class Verrucomicrobiia; order Opitutales; family UBA953; genus UBA953. The sequence goes on from JBIILC010000070.1 coordinate 360, forward strand.
CGTCAGGCGAACGGCACGAAGCCGCCGGTGAAGGCCATCGTCATCGCCTGTAATACCGCCACCGCCTATGGTCTCGAAGACATCCGGGCCGCGGTGAAGGCTTGGGGTATCCCGGTCATCGTCATCGGAGTTGTCGAAGCCGGTGCCCAAGGCCTAGCCGAGACCGCTGAGGGCGCGCAGGGCGGGGTCGCCGTGCTCGCCACCGTGGGCACCTGCGCTTCCAATGCCTATCCCAAGGCCATCGCCAAGGTTACCAGCCGTCCGGTCCGCCAACTGGGTTCAGCCACCCTCGCTGCCGCAATTGAAGGCGACCCCTCGGTCAAGATGCCCATCCGTGATATCATCCGTGCCGATGTCGGCGCCTTCCTCAAGTCGGCCGCCGCCGACAAAGCCGCGCCCATCGACACGCTGATGCTGGGCTGCACTCACTATCCCTTGGTTGCCGATGAGATCGCCGCGGCCTTCGCCTATTGGCGCGAACAACCCGATGCGGATGGCCGCAAGCCGTATGCCCAGCTCGTGGCCCCTCAGCTCAAGCAGGTGAATCCCGCGGCTTGGACGGCCGAGGCTTTATGGCGTTCGCTCCACGGCGCCAAGATGATGGCGGTCTCGAAGCCTACGTCCGGTGACCAGTTCTTTATCTCTATCCCTAATCCTGCGTGGAAGGGCGTTGGCCTGGCCGCCGATGGGTCGTTGAGCTACGAATATAAATATGGACGTGCCCCTGGTCAGGTCGGGCGCGAGGACACGATCAATGTTCCCCTGACGACGGATAGGCTCCCGGGCGCGACGGGTGGACTCGTCCGCGATAAGCTACCTCTGACGTGGCGTAGCCTGCAGGGCGTACGCTGACGGGTGCTTATTCCGAGCGGGTCTCGCGACGGATATCCCGGAAGAGTCCGTAGACTACCAGCGCGCCGACCATGCCGCCCTGGCCGATGAGCGTGTATAGGTTCGTCGGATCCTTATCGAAGAAGGGCGAGAGATTGCCGAGGAGGAAGAATGGGAAATAGCCGGCGAAGCTCCACAGGGCCGTGCTAATTGCGGTACTGTCCATCGGAACAGAGGGGCGTAATATCATCTGCAGTCCCCAGACGGCGCTGGCGAGGGCGAGCAGGTGAAGCTGCGGTGCGGTCAGGAAACCGAGTTCTGTGGACAGGAACTGGGCGAAGACAGCCAAGAGAAAGAGCAGAGAACTCAGGATCCGTACGGCGGCCTCGAGTCCGTTGCGTTCGCGCGTCGGGATGAGTTGATCGGAGCCGAAGCCTGAAGAGGTTTCGGCGCCACGCGGCTGTGAGCCGAGGCCCCAGAGCATGCAGTCTAACAGGAAGCGAATCATGCGGCGATGTGTTCGAGGATGATAGGGGTAACCGGCAATCTGAGCATCAGGGGGTATTCCCTATGCTGTCCTTGACTGCCGCTTACGCAAGCCTCCCGACTCAGGCTGGCTGCTTGCCGTCGCGCAAGGTGCCGACTAGGAAGGCGGCTCCGAACAGGCAAAGGCTCAGCCACATGCTTTCGGGCAATTCTTTATGGCTTAAGACGTAGGCGGCGTAAGGAGTGAGGGTCCAGATGCCGGCGCTGGTCGCAGTCCGATCTCCAGGGATATCCTTACGGAAAAACGTGAATAAAAGCCAAGCTAGCGGGAGGACGTTAAGCCAGTACGCTTCGCTGGCCGTGAGGAAGTCGCCCTTCGTCAGGTGCAGCTCAATGCCGACGGCCACCGTCAATAGTATGCTTGTCCATGTGAGGGCCTTTTCGCCTACGTCAGGGGTGCGGTCGTTCTCCAACGCGGTGAGTCCGGCCGGCCCGCGCATGACCCAGTAGCGTCCTAGAATGATTAGGACGAAGCAGGCAGGTATATAGGCTCCCATGCTTCTGGTTTCGCTTACTTCTTAAAGCCGAAATACTGGCTGGCGTTGCCGTAGCAGACGTCCGCGATCAGGCGCTCGTTCCAATCCTTGCGGTCCGGGATGCGGCCCGATTCGACGTCCTGGCCGACGAGGTCGCACAGGATGCGGCGGAAGTATTCGTGACGCGGATACGAGAGGAAGGAGCGCGAGTCGGTGATCATGCCGATGAAGCGGCTGAGCAGGCCGAGGTCGGACAGCGCGTTGATCTGGTCGCGCATGCCGCGTTCCTGGTCAAGGAACCACCAGCCGGAGCCATACTGGATCTTACCCGGCGTGACGCCGTCCTGGAACGAGCCGGGGAGGCAGGCGAAGAGGGCCGTGTCGGCGGGGTTGAGGTTGTAGAGGATTGTCTTCCCGAGGGCATTCTCGCCGGAGAGCGTACCGAACCAGCGGATGAGGCCGGGGCCTTGGCGGAAGTCGCCGATGGTGTCGCAACCGGCGTCGGAGCCGAGGCGCTTGAGCAGGCCGAGGTTAGGGTCGCGCACGGCGCCGAGGTGGAGCTGGGTGGCCCAGCCCTTGGCGTGGTTGAGGCGGCCGACGTGCAGCATGATGAAGGCCGTGAACTTCTCGGCTTCTTCGAGCGTGGCAGCCTTACCAGCGATGGCGTTCTCCCAAATGGCCTTGGCTTCGGCTTCGGTGCAGGACGCATCCGGCAGGTAATCGAGGCCGTGGTCGGAGGCGCGGCATCCGGCGGCAGCGAAGTCGTCGTGGCGCTGGTTGAGGCCGGCGATGAGACCAGCAAAGGTGTCAGCGCCCTTGCCCGTGGAGGCAGCGAGGCGCTTGGCCCAGGCCTGCACGCGCTCAGGCGTGCGGACCTTGAGGCAGGCGTCGGGACGGTAGGTCGGGACGACCTTGGTCTCGAAGCCGGACTTTGCGATCTGGTGGTGCAGGTCGAGCGAGTCAGCCGGGTCATCGGTGGTGCCGACGACGCGTACCTTCATCAGCTTCAGGATGCCGCGAGCCGTGAGGTCGCCGTGCTTCAGTTGGCGATTGGCTTCGTCCCAGATCTTCTGGGCCGTGGCGCCTTCGAGGACGTCTTGAATGCCGAAGTGGCGACGCAGCTCGAGGTGCGTCCAGTGGAAGAGGGGATTGCGGAGCGTGGACGGAACCGTCTCGGCCCAAGCCTGGAACTTCTCGCGCGACGTGGACTTGTCGCCAGTGATGAGGTCTTCGCTGACGCCGTTGGCCCGCATTGCGCGCCACTTGTAGTGGTCGCCCGCGAGCCAGATGGCCGTGAGGTCTTCGAAGCGACGGTCGTCAGCGATATCCTTCGGGCTCAGGTGGCAGTGGTAGTCGACGATGGGCTGGTCCTTCGCTACGCCGTGGTACAGCTGCTGCGCCGTGCCAGTCGAGAGAATGAAATTGTCGTCCATGAAGGCCATTGTCGTCGGTCTTGCTTAGATGGACATCGCGGCGAAACCGCCGTCGACGACGATTTCAGCGCCGGTGACGAAGCTGCCGGCATCGGAAGCGAGGAGGAGGGAGGCGCCGATGAGTTCCTTGGCTTCGCCGAAGCGGTTCATCGGGGTCTTGCCGAGAATCATCGCCACGCGCTCAGGGGTGAGTACCTTGCGATTCTGTTCGGCCGGGAAGAAGCCCGGGACGAGCGTGTTAACGCGGACGCCTTTGGCGGCCCATTCGCGGGCGAGGTTCTTCGAGAGGTTGTGCACCGCGGCCTTGGAGGCCGAGTAGGTGAAGACGCGGGAGAGCGGCAGGATGCCGGATTCCGAACCGAGGTTGATGATCGAGCCCTTGCCGGCGGCGACCATCGCTTCGCCGAACACTTGGCAGCCGAAGACGACGCCCTTGATGTTCACCGTGAGAATTTTATCGAGCTGAGCCTCGTCGATTTCGAAGAAGGGCGTGGCCGAATTGACACCGGCACCATTCACGAGGACGTCGACCTTGCCGTGCTGGGCGAGGATGCCGTCGCGCAGCTTGACGAGATCAGCCTTGTTGGTGGCTTCGCATGAGATGAACTCACCGGAACCGCCGGCGGCCTTGATTTTGGCGAGGCGCGCGTCGGCCTTGGCAGGATCACGACCGACAAGTATCACGTGAGCGCCGGCGGAGGCGAAGCCTTCGGCCATGGCGCCGCAGAGTTCGCCCGTGCCGCCGATGACGACGGCCGTGCGGCCTTTGAGGGAGAAGAGATCGAGGGAGGACATGTTGATAGGGGCAGGGGTAGGGGTGGGGGTAGGGTTCTGGGGGTTAGCGGACGACGCGGGCGCCGCCGCCGGCGAGCTGCTTCTCGACTTCCTTACGGGTGACCATCGACGTGTCGCCAGGGGTCGTGGACGCCAGCGCGCCGTGGGCAGCGCCGTAGTTCACGGCCTTCTGGGCGTCGTTGTGCTCGAGGAATCCGAAGACCAGGCCCGAGGCGAAGCTGTCGCCGCCGCCAACGCGGTCGAGGATCTCGAGCTCGGGGAACTGGATGCTGTCGTAGAACTTGCCGTCGTGCCAGCAGATGGCGCTCCAGTCGTTCTTCGTGGCGGTGATCACGCGGCGAAGCGTGGTCGCAGCGACCTTGAAGTTCGGGAACTGCTTCACGGCCTCGGCGATCATGTCCTTGAAGGCCTGGGTCTCGATGTGGGAGAGGCTATGGTCCGCGCCCTTGACCTCAAAGCCGAGGGAGGCGGTGAAGTCTTCTTCGTTGCCGATCATCACATCGACATACTTGGCGATCTCGCGGTTTACTTCCTGGGCCTTCTTGAGGCCGCCGATGGTCTTCCAGAGGGAAGGGCGGTAGTTCAGGTCGTAGGAGACAATGGTGCCGTGCTTCTTGGCGATCTTGACCGCCTCGATGGTGGCCTGCGCTGTCGTCTCGGAGAGGGCCGCGAAGATGCCGCCCGTGTGGAGCCAGCGGACACCGAGCGTGCCGAAGAGGTATTCCCAGTCGAAGTCGCCGGGCTTGATCTGCGAGGCGGCGGTGTTACCACGGTCCGGGACGCCGACGGCGCCACGGATGCCGAAGCCGCGTTCGGTGAAGTTGAGGCCGTTGCGGACCGTGCGGCCGATGCCGTCGTCCTCGCGCCACTTGATGAAGTCGGTGTTCACGCCGCCCTGCATCACGAAGTCTTCGAGTAGGCGGCCAACCTCGTTGTCGACGAATGCCGTGCACACGGAGGTGCGGAGGTTGAAGCACTTGCGCAGGCCGCGAGCGACGTTGTATTCGCCGCCGCCTTCCCAGACCTGGAACTGGCGCGTCGTGCGCACGCGACCTTCGCCCGGGTCGAGGCGGAGCATGATTTCACCGAGGGAGACTTGGTCGAAGGCGCATTCCTTCGCCGACTTGATCTGAAGAGCCATGGTTATGAGGAGGGTTGGGTTGTTTAAGGTGAGGACGCTTAGCCGGTGGGCAGCGAGGCGATGTCGAACGGCTGATGGCCGATGTGTTCGGCGACTTTATTGAACTCTTCAATTTCAGCCTTGGAGAACAGCAGTCCGCCGGCCTTTTCGCTGCGCGTGGCGAAGGTCGCCTCGAGCTGGCCGGGGAGCATGCACTTCTCGTTACCGTGGCCGAGGACGTCGGCGAGGACCGCCTTGACGTTCTCGGACTGGCTACGGCCCTTGGCGAAGACGCCGGAGCTGATGGCGTCAGGATGGATTACCTGGAAGAAGAAGGCGCAGGCCTGCTTCTCACCGGGGACGTGCGTGCGGCTGCGGATGGTCGGCAGGGAGCCGCCGATGAAGCCGGCGACAATCTCGTTGATGAGCGAAAGTCCGTAGCCCTTGTGGGCGCCGAAGGGGATGAGCGAGACAGCTTCGTTCGGGTCGAGGGTGATTTTGCCTTCCTTGTCCACCGCGGCGTCCGGCGGCAGCATCTTGCCTTCGCGTTTGAGCACCTGGACGCGGCCCATGGCGATGACGGAGGTGGCCCAGTCGATCACGATGGGGAAGCCGACGGCGTCGGTGGTCGGGAAGCCCCACGAGTGCGGGTTGGTACCGAGGGTCGGGTACTTGCCCTGGAAGGGGACGACTTCGGAGAGCGTCGCGGTGCAATTCGTATAAGCGATATAACCGCGCTTGGCGGCTTCCATCACGTAGCCACCGCCCCAGAGGTAGTGGAAGGCGTTGTCGACCGAGACCGTGCCCACGCCGTATTTGTCGGCGAGCTCGATGCAGCGGTTGATGGCGTCAACGGCGACGGCCTGGCCAAGCTTCTGGTGGGCGTCCCAAACTTCGGCGGCTTCGAAGCGCGTGGCCTTCTTCGTGACGGTGGCGTTGGGCGTGCAGCCCGGGACCTTGGCTCCGGAGCCGAAGAGTTCGTCGAGGTGTAGCGCCTTGAGGGCGTTGTGCGTGCGGATGCCGTGGTGCGTGGCCATGCTGGCCATCTGGGCGGCCTGGGCCGACTCCTTGGCGCCGAAGCCGCGCTTAACGTAGGCGGCGGTGACAAGCGCCTCGTGGGCAGCGCGGGGGACGACGTAAAAAACTTCGCTCATGGGTAAGGTTTTGGGTGGGGAGATTAGACGACCTTCTTCACCGGGACTTCCGGGTTGATCTGGGCGAGGGGCTTCTCGCCGTGCATCGCGCGGATGAGGTTCGTGACGGCGGCGACGGCCTGGCGCTGGACGCTCTCGGCGGTGCGGGAGCCGATGTGCGGCGTGACGACGCAGTTCGGAAGTTTCGTGAGCGGGTGATCGGCGCGCGGCGGCTCTTCGTCGAGCACGTCGGTTCCGTAACCGC
>JBIILC010000071.1:0-6930 GCA_044232865.1 Opitutales bacterium
TGTTCGGGATGTTCGGTTCGCCGGCCGCTTCGAGGAATCGCAACACTGTGGGATGTCCGACGGCCGAAACGATTTCGCTCGGATCGCCACCCCAGATGAAGATTTCGGACGGGAAGCCGTCGGGCATACGGCCCTTGAGCGCATCGAAGCCGCCGTCGTGGATGCCGAGCGGCCGGATTTCGGCATGCTCAGCCCGGGCGGTCAGTAGCCAACCGAGGGAGGCCACGGTCAGGCCGACGGCGAGGAACATGGCCGCAATGCCGAGCGTTCGGCTGCGCGAGGGGAAGTCGATCGGCTTGGCGGGGGCGGTGGCTTGGTCGAGGTTAAGTCCGTCGAGCGCGGCGTGGAGCTGGCCGTGAAAGGCTGCGGCCTCGCGGAAGCGCGCGCGGGCCTCGGGGTCGGTACGGAGGAGAGCGCTGAGCTCGGTCGCTTCGGCCGGAGTCAGGCGGGACTCCGACCAGGCGTCGAAGAGGACTTGGTGACGTTCGTCGTTCATGAAAGTTCAGAGGCGCCGAGCGTGCGATCAACGCAGGCGCGGAGGGTTTGCCGGGCGCGAGTGAGGGCGACCCGCACGGAGTTGGGCGTCCAGCCTACGGCGGGCGCGATATCTTCGGGCATCTCACCGAGATGATACCGCCGGCGGATGAGGTCGGCTGCCTTCGGGGCGAGCTTGCCGAGACACCCTTTGAGCGCCTGCGTGCGCGGGCCAAGTATTTCCGGCGTCGGCCCGTCTTCTCCATAAAGCATCTCCATGACATCGTCGTCCAGGCGCGCGGCGGCGCGGGCGCGGGCGCGCTGGAACTGCAGGGCTTGATAACGTGCGACCGTGCAGGCCCAGGCCGGGAAGTTCGTGCCGAGCGCGTAAGTCTCCGCCTTGCGGCTCACCGTGAGGAACGCTTCCTGGACGATATCCTGGGCGTCGCCGAGGTTCGGTTCGATCGTCAGGACGTAATACAGCACCACCTGCTGGTGCTGGACGAAGAGTCGCTGCACCTGCAGGGTGTGGTCGGAGGGGGTGGGGGAGTCTCCCATACGCAAGAGACCGCCAGGGGTGGCGGTCTCGTTAGCATCAGGAAAACCCTTGTGCGGGCAATCGCTTAGCGGGGGCTATTTCGAGGTCCGCTGGGGGAGTTCGCGGGTGATGGCCTCGGCGACCTGCTTGGCCAGTACGGCCGAACCTGAGGCCATGAAATGGACGTTACGTTTCCCCTGCAGTTGGTCCTGCTTGGGCTTCACGGCGGCCCAGAGGTCGTTCCAGGTCACGCCTTCCTCGGCCATGACCTTCTTGGCCACGGCGTTATAGGGGAGTTCGGAGTCCTTGACGTATTTCGCGGCGTCGGCTTCCGGGACCGGTGTCGTACTGGCGAAGATGAGCTTGGCCCCGGTCTGCTTCAGGCGGGCGACGATGAGGCGGAGGTTCTTCTCGTATTGCTCGAGGGAGACATTCGGGCGTCCGCCGTTGGTCGGTGAAGCGTATTCGCCTTTATCGTTCTTATCACGGTCGTCCGAGAAGCGGTAAGACAGGTCGTGAAGGCCTTCGTTGAAGTGGATCACGTCCCACTTCTCGCCTGGCTTGAGCCAGCGGATGAGGCCGTATTCTCCCAGCGCCGTCCGGGTCGAGCCGCCGTTGGCGGCAATGCGATGGACGTTGGCGACCCCGGCGAGGTTCTTCCGGACGTCGAGCGTGTAGGCGACCGAGACCGAATCCCCGATGATGAGCACGCGAGGTAGCTTAGGGTCATCGAGCGGAGCGATGAATTCCTTGGCCACTGGCGGCGCGCTCTTAGTGGCTTTCGCGGACGGTACGTCCGCAGCCATGACTGCGGAGAGGGCAAGCCCCAGCGCCAAGAGAGAGCGCATGGCCATTATTTCGCCTGATAGCCCTGCCAGAGCCATTCGAGGGCGGAGGGTAGGAGCTGGGGGCGGGCGTTGCCGATGCCGTGGCCGGAATCTTGGCAGAAGTAATACTGGTAGGGGTAGCCCTTGTCCTTGAGGACCTTGGCCATGCGGTGGTTGGCTTCGACCCAGTCATGCATGCCGTCGCGCATGACGTTGGGGTTATAGTTGTCGCGGTCGCCGACGGCCATGTAGAGGCGGATGGGCTTACGCTCGCTCTGGGGAATAAGGGTGTCGTGGAAATCCCAGGCACCGCCAGGGGTCTTGGGGTCGAAGGGCCACTGCTGGTTCACGAACGTGCCGGAAAACGTGAGCACACGGCGGAACCACTCAGGGTGATACCAGGCCATAATCAGGGCGGCGGAGCCGCCGGAGCTCGAGCCCATCGTGGCGCGGCCTTCTGGGTCGGACGTGAACTTCACGCCGTAATTCTTCTCCACGAGCGGGAGCACCTCGTGCTGGATATACTCGGCGTAGAGGCCGGACATGTTGTCGTATTCCTTGCCGCGTTCGTGGCCCTGAGCATCGCCGCCGCCGTTGGCGATCTGCACCATAATGAGGGCGGGGATGCGTTTCTGCGCAATCAGGTTATCGAGGATGCGCGCCGTGTTCTGGTCGGGCTTGCCGAGGCCGGGGCCGTCGTGCGTGACGAGGAGGGGCGCGGCGGTGCCGGGCACGTATTGGGCCGGGACGTAGACGGTGATGGTGCGCTTGTAGTCGATGTTGTGGGTCTTCACGATGAGCGTCTTAGGGTTGTTCGGGTCAGGAATACCGAACTCCTCGCGAGCGATGCCAGGGTTGAAGCGCTGCGTGGTCTTCGAATCGATTTGGAACTGTTGAACCTTGCCCTGCGGGACGCCTTCGACGGCCTTGGTCTCAGGCGCGGCGACGTAGGTCGGGCCGACGAGGTAGTTGCCGTCGGCGAGCGAGGTCTTGGTATCGAGACGAATGAATGCCGGGGCGCCGGGGGCATCGAACGCACGTGTCGGCGGCGTGGGGCGAACCTGTTTCTTCGGAGCCTGCTTAGCGGCCTTAGGCTTATCGGCGGCGGTGAGCACAGCCAGCGGAGCTAGCAGCAGCAGGGCAAGGAGGGGGCGCATGGGTGATGAAGGATCAAGGATGAAGGATGAATGATTAAGGATGACCGTCGGGTTTGGGGCCCAGGGTGGATTGCAGGTTCTTTCTGGCCAACTGGCCAACTGGCCAACGGATCAACTTTTGTATCCCCGGCTTACTTCGCCTTCTTCTTCGCGTTGTTCTTGCCGGCCTTGCCCTTCGGCTGTCCGGCGAGGGTGAGCTTGGCGAGAGCCACGTATTCGTCGGTCTGCTTCTGCCAGAGGTCGGCGAGTTCCTTGGCCTTCTCGGGCATCTTGGCGGAAAGGTCGTTCTGCTCGGCGCGATCGGTCTTGAGGTCGTAGAGCGCCCAAGCGTCGCCCTTAGCGGCGACGAGCTTGAAGTCGCCGACGCGGATGGCTTTGTTCTCTTCATGAAGCCACCAGAGGCTCGGACGTTCGATGGTGATGTCCTTGGCGAAGGCGGGAGCGAGGCTCTTGCCCGGGGCGTCGGGCATCGGCTGGCCTTTCCAGTCGGCAGGCTTCGGGATGCCGGCGAGTTCGAGAATGGTCGGAACGATGTCGATGACGTGTCCGGGCGTGTGGCGGAGTTCACCGTGAGCGGTGATGCCAGCGGGCCAGGAGGCAATCAGCGGTGTGCTGATGCCACCTTCGTGCACCCAGGTCTTATGGCGGCGGTGCGGGGTGTTGGCGGCGCTGGAGAAACCCGGCCCGAGGCAGAGGTAGGTCGCGGCGCTGCCCATGGCAGCCTGCTGATCGTGGCCGCCGTCGCGGACCATGATCTCGGCGCTGGCGCCGTTGTCGGAGGCGAAGAGGATCAGGGTGTTCTCGTAGGCGCCCATGGCCTTGAGCTGGGCGATGATACGGCCGATCTCCGCATCCATGCGGTCCACCATCGCGGCGTGGATGGCCATCTTCGTGGCCTGGAAGCGGCGCTGCTCGGCGGTGAGCGAGTCCCAAGGCAGCGGGCGGTTCACTTCGCTCGGGCCGAGCTTGGCCATCGCTTCGGGGAAGGCGTAGGGCGGGCCGACTTCGGGTTCGACCGCGGAGAGCGTCGTATTCGTCAGGCCGAGTTCCCGCTGGCGGGCATGGCGCGCGATGCGCAGGGCTTCCCAGCCGGCGAGATACTTGTCGCGATACTTGGCGATGTCTTCGGGCAGGGCGTGGAGCGGGAAGTGCGGGGCGATGAACGGGATGTAATGAAAGAACGGCTTGTCTTTGTAGTTGGTCGCGTGGTCCTTGAGGCACTCGATGGCGTGGTCGGCCGTGGCGATGGTCGCGTAATAGCCTTTCTCGTCGGCCGGGACCTTCACCGGGATGTCGTCGATCGAGTTACCCTTGGCGCTGAAGAAGTTGCCTTGGTTGCGCATGTCGAGCGAGCGGTCGAAGCCGCTGGCGAGGACCGGTCCGTCGATGTGCCACTTGCCACTGTGGTAATTGCGATAGCCCGCGGGCTTCAGGTAATCAGGGAGCAGACGAGCCCAGGACTGACGGATGCCTTGGCCGCCGCCGCCGATGCCCGGTAGCGCGTCGCGGTGGATCTGCTGGGCGTAGTAACCCGAGAGCAAGGCGCTGCGCGAAGGCCAGCAGCGCGCGGTGTTGTAGAACTGCGTGAAGCGCACGCCCTTGTTGGCGAGCCCGTCGAGGTTCGGCGTGGCGATCTCGCTGCCGTAGCTGCCGAGGTCGGAGTAGCCGAGGTCGTCGGCGAAGATGAGGACGACGTTCGGGCGCGACGGCGTGGCGGCGAGGGCCGTCAGGGTGGCGAACAATAGGGCGAACAGGGAGCGCATGGGGGTAGGGGGAAACTACGGGGCAATGGGTCTAGAGGGCAAAGACGGAAATGGGGTCAGACCCCATTAAGAGGGTCTGACCCCATCGGGTCCGAATGGTTCGGCGCTTACTTCTTGGCTGGGGCCTTGCCCTTCTTCCGGCGGGCCTGGGCGGCCGCGTCCTCAGCGTCCAGCTGCTGTTGGGTCGGTGGCGTCCACTCGGCCTTGGCGGGAGCATTCACGGTCAGCGGGTAGGTGTCCCCATATCGTCGCATCTCGGTGGTCAGCAGTTCGGTGAGTTCCTTCTCCCTGGCGGCCTGTTCGGGTCGTCCTGCTAGGTTCTGCAGCTCGTGCGGGTCGGCCGTTAGGTCGAATAACTGGGTGCGGTCGACGAGCGGGTAGCGGATGAGTTTCCAGCGTCCGTCGCTCACCGAACGCATGCAGTCGCGATAACCTAGGTAGGCGACCGGTCGCACCGACGGTTTCTCGCCTCGAATGACGGGAAGGAGATCCTGTCCCTCGACGCCTTCGGGGAGCTTGGCGTCCGCCAGCTTGGCGAACGTCGGGAAGAGATCCATCAGGTAGGCGAAGGCCTCGGTGCGTCCGTGCGGGATGCCTGGGCCGGCGATGACCAGCGGCACGTGCATGCCGCCGCGTTCATAGAGATTCTGTTTTCCGAACAGCCCGTGTTCCCCGAGCGATAGGCCGTTGTCGCCCGAGAAGACGATCACGGTGTTCTCCCATTGTCCGGTCTCCTTCAACGCGGCGAAGATACGGCCGACGTGATGGTCGAGTCCGGTGACGCAAGCATAGTAGTCGGCGGTCTGCCGGCGCGTGTCCTCCGGCGTCCGCGGCCAAGGGGCGAGGCGTTCGTCGCGGACGGCCATCTCGCCGTTGTCCCACGGATGGACGGGCCGGAAGGCGGGCGAGAGCGTCATCTTCGCCGGGTCATACATTGCGTGGAAGCGCGGTTCGGCCGAGCGCGGGTCATGCGGCACGGGTGGAGCCAGGTAGGCATAGAACGGAGTACCATCCTTGCGGCTGGCGTGCTCCTTCAGGAAGGCGATCGTCCGGTCGGCGAGCCGAAGGCTCGCGTGGGCGCGATCGGTGGCAGGGTTGGTCGCGGTTTTGGCGTCGTCGAGGATGCTCGTCTGGAACGTCTTCAGCCCTTCGGTGAAGGCATTGCCACCCTTGCCCATGTGCCAAGTACGATAGCCGGCAGCGGCCAGCACGCTGGGCAGGAAGGTCTGCGGCTGCGCTGCCCCCGGGTGGGCATCCTTGGCCCCCGGGATGCGCTGCCAGGAGCGTCCGGTGAGCATCATCGTGCGACTGGGCGTGCAGACCGCGCCGATCATGGAGCCTTGCGTGTAGGCGCGCGTGAAAGTGGTCCCGCGAGCGACGAGCTCGTCGAGGTTCGGGGTGATGAGACCGGGTGCACCGAGCGCACCCAAGCCGTCGGCCCGGTGGTCGTCGGCGTGGATGTGGAGGATGTTGGGTCGGGCCGCCGAGAGCTGGGCGGCTAGGCAGGTAGCAAGGGCCAGCAGCAGGGGACGCATTACCTTACTTCTTGGCCGGGGCCTTCTTGGCGGGCGGGTTTTTGCCCTGGGCGCTGACGACCTTGGGCTTATCGATCTTCTTGGCGCCGGCGGGGAGGTTGGCCTGGTCGAAGGCGAGGACAGGGCCGTCTTCGAGCACTTTAAGCATTACCTGCTTCACATAAGTCTTATGCGGGTTGCCCGCGTGCAGCTGGATGGCGATGAGGCCTTCGAGGGCGCGGCCTTTCTCGTCGTGGTCGATGAAGACCGAGGTCGTCTGGCCGTTGACCTTGTGCTCGAGGCGATTGCCGCGGGCGATGACGGTGAACTCATTGTACTGGGAGATGTCCGCCTGCACGCGCGGGCGTTCGCCGACCTGCCAGCGCTGGCCGGTCGGGTCCATCACCACGTCGACGCCGTTGTAGCCGAAGATGCCGCGGCCACGCTCTTCGTAGGTCATCGCCGTATGGACGTCGGTCGGATGGACGTCGCACTGGTAGCCGAGGATCGTCCACGGCGTGACTTCGGGGAGGCGGCGGCTGCGGTATTGCACGCCCGAGTTGTTGTCGCCGATGACCTTGACCGTCGCGCGGACCTCAAAGTCCTTCGCCTTGCCGTTCCAGATCAGGAACGAGTTCGTCTTCGGCTTACCGACTT
>JBIILC010000072.1:0-6899 GCA_044232865.1 Opitutales bacterium
CGTGCCACCGTCGGCGCTGCTGGACCGAATGAAGTCGCTCAGGCCGAAGTCGCCCGCTCCGCCGCGGTCGCCGCGCTGGCCGACGCCCGCCGGACGCGCGCCGCCGCCGAGCACCTGATCGGTACGCTGACAGGCCAGCCGGCGCTGATCATCGCGGTGCGCCGTCAGGATGGCCTACGCCTTCCTGCTCCCGTGGCGCCGGGCCTGCCCACCGATCTTTTGGCCAGCCGTCCCGACGTCGTTGCCGCGGAGCAGGCGCTCGTCGCCGCGAACGCGCGCATTGGTTTCGTCAAGGCCGCGCGTTTCCCTAACTTCACTCTGACTGGCGCGATCGGTTCCGAAAGCCGGGAACTCAACGCCTTGTTCGACGGGGCGACCGCGACTAACTCACTCGGCGTCGATCTGCGTTATCCCTTATTTGATTTCGGTCGCGGTGCGGCGCGGGTCGAAGGGGCCATCGCTGAGCAGCACCAGGCTGCTGCCGCCTACGAGAAGGCTTTCCTCAACGCTTGTCGCGAGGTGCGCGACGCCTTGGTTGATGTCCGGGAGACCGCGTCATCGGCCACTGCCGCGGCGCGACGTGCCAAGGCGGCCGACGAGGCCTATCGTATCGCCACCGAGCGTGCCCGGCAGGGGCAGACCAGCCCGATGGAGCTGCTTGCCGCCCGTCGCCTGCGGGCTGAATCCCAGGTGGCCGTGGCCAAGGTGAGACAGGATCGCTTGGCTGCACAGGTCGACCTCGTGAAGGCGCTCGGTGGTGCCCGGCCGGACGTCGTGCCGGCTACCAAGTAGCCGTTCGCCTAGGATTGCCAACCCCGCCACGTTGCGGTGAGGTGGGGCATGCCCGCCCAGCCAGACCTCTGGTCCGAACTCGCCGCCTCCTTGTCGGCGGACCTTTTCTTGCTGGCTGGCACCTTGGTCTTCTTCGCCGCGGTCGCGCATGCGTTTTTATGTCCGTCGATCGCGCGGGCTGCCCATGCCGCGGAGAAGAAGGGCGGAATCAAGGGCGCAGCGCTGCACCTGCTGGGCGAGGTCGAGGTGGTCTTCGGACTCTGGGCGTTTGTGCTCTTTGGCCTGATGGTCTGCTGGCCGGGTAAGGGTTGGGCTTTTGCGACGCGTTACGTCGAGACGGGCGAGTATGTGGCCACCGCCGCGGATGGCCCGTCCAAGTTCGTTGAACCCCTTTTCGTCTTCGTCATCATGGTCATGGCCGCGTCGAAGCCCGTGATGGCCTTGGCGGCAGGCCTGCTCGGTCGCGTGGGGCGGCTGTTCGGTGGCACCCCTATCGCGCATTGGTTCGTCGTGCTCACGCTTGCGCCGCTCCTCGGATCGCTCATCACTGAACCCGCGGCGATGACAATCGGGGCGATGCTGCTTTCGGCCCAGTTCTACAGCCTAAAACCCTCCGAGCCGTTACGCTACGCCACCTTGGCCCTCCTGTTCGTGAATGTCTCCGTCGGTGGTGCGCTGACGCATTTCGCCGCGCCGCCCATCGTCATGGTCGCCGCGAAATGGGGCTGGGGTTTGAAGGAAGTCTTCGCGCACTTCGGTATCGCTGCGTTCGTCTCCATCCTGCTTTCGAACTTCGCTTATCTGATCTGGTTCCGGCGTGAGCTCGCGGCGCTGAAGGGGGCGACGGAGGAGAACACCACCGAGCCTCCGATGCCCGCCTGGGTCGTCGCCTTTCATCTCGCTTGCATGGTCTGGACAGTCCTGATGCTGACCGAGCATCAGCCCGTCCTCATGTTGGGTGGGTTCCTGGTCTTCTTGGCGTTCACCACGGCGACCTCCCGCTGGCAGCCTGCGCCGGGTTTGCGGGGGCCGGCGCTCGTCGGTTTCTTCTTAGCTGGTCTCGTCGTCCTCGGTGGTGTTCAGGGCTGGTGGATTTCGCCGGTGCTCAGCCGGATGGGGGAGGGGGCCTTGCTGGCCACAGCGACTTTCCTGACGGCGTTCAATGACAACGCTGCGGTGACCTATCTAGCCTCCCAGGTGCCGGCTTTCGCGGCGGCTGGTCCAGTGGCGGAGGCCTTGCGGCATGCCGTGGTGGCTGGGGCCTTGGCGGGGGGTGGTCTGACCGTTATCGCCAACGCCCCGAATCCGGCAGGCCAGTCGATCCTTTCTCCCTGGTTCCCTGAGGGAGTTTCGGCTTGGCGGCTATTCCTCTGGGCGCTGGCTCCCACGGCCCTGGCCCTCAGTTGCTTTATTTTGCTTAAGTGAGCGGCTGAGTGGAGAAAAAGGCGGTTTTTGACTGTTCAACTAGGCCTGAGGACTCGTAGAATAGTTTCTCCCCCATCCCACCCCGATTTTCCATGACTCCTCGTCGTCGTCCCGGTTTCACCCTGATCGAACTCCTGACGGTCATCGCCATCATTGGCATCCTGTCGGCCGCCTTATTCCCGGCGATCCGCGGAGTCCGCAAGAAGGCCCAGCAATCGTCCGCCACGACCGCCTTCACCCAGTGGGCCGGCGGCATCACCCGCTACAAGCAGGTCAATGGCTTCTATCCCAATATCACCCCACCTTATGCCTCAGGCGCGGACACCATCCATTACCTGGATAAGACAGCTGCCACCAACTCCAACTTCGTGAAGGCGTTGTCCGGGCGCCTGCCGACCGGGGCGCCGCTGATTCCTGATGATCGCAAGAAGCTCAATAAGACCGCCGAGGAGTTCTGTTCCTTCGGCAAGGATGACTTCGAAGATGCCAGTAACCTCACGGAGAACAGCCTGCTTGTGGATCGTTTCGGCAACCGCAACATCCGCATCATATTAGATACAGATAATAACACCAACATCCGCAATATCATCCCGGATAAAGGCAAAGATTCCATGCCGGAAGAAATTCGCGCCATCGCGGAACCCAATGGTATCCCTGCCCGCGTCATCATCTACACCACCGATCTCCTGGGCGATTTTTCCAACATCGATCTCAGCGAGGATCCCAGTGATTTCGCCCAGGTGCTCGCCATTCAATAATGAGCGTCCGTTCCATCGCCCGGAAGGGCTTCACGCTGGTCGAGCTGCTGGTGGTCATCACGATCATCCTGCTCATCTCCTCGCTGTTCCTCGGCCTCACGCCCGGTGACGGTGGCGGTCTGCCTGCCGGGCAGCGCTTCATCGCTTCATCTATCCGTACCGTTCGGGCGATGGCCTTGATGAACCGGGGGCCGGGCACCACTGGCGTCACCTACGCCAATCGCTATCGCCTGCTCATCTTGAACGATCCAGAAGATGAGGCGAACCACCTCCGCCAGTTCGTCATCGCCGTCGGCGGCGTCAGCTCGGCCGACTTGGGGGCCGTCGATCCGTCCACCATCACAAACACTTCGATTGCGCCTTACAAATGGTTCTCCCCCGAGCCCGCGCAGCTATTGCCCACGGGCGTGGTGTTTATCCCGCCCGCCACCGATACGCAGACGACGCTGTCGATGGCCGTCACCGCCAACACGCGGCGCAGTTTGATTGGGCCGCTCGCGGACAATGCTACCACCAATACGACGGACTCGCCGGCGAGTTCTCCGCCCTGGATGATTTACGCCCCGACCAACCAGCCAGTGCCTCTCGCCGGCATGACCGACTTGAATCCGAAGAAGTGGTTCTACATTGAGCTGCAGGGGACTGGTTCTTCCAATCACCTAGGCCGCGTGCTGCTCGTCCTCGCCAAGGGCGTGGTCCGTAATACCGGCACAGGTAAGGCCATGATCGATATCACGTCAGAAAACCAATTCGCGGCGCTCTCCCTCCGCCCTAACGGCGACGTCACGATGACCCTCGACGCCGATGAGATGGATAAGGCCAAATAATCTCCTTCCGATGAATCCCACCCGCAACCCTTCGTCCGTCCGCCCAGGTTTCTCCCTGGTCGAGGTGACGCTCGCCATCGGCATCGTCGGCGTCGCGATCCTCTCGCTCGTCGGCATCCTCGGTTCCACCTTCCAGCAGGTCGACGAGATCATGCAGACCAACCGCGCCCTTTCCGGTGTGACCCGGCTTATTGGCGCCTTGGATAATCCCCGGTCGATTGTCTACCTTGACGCTGCCGGCGAGAAGGAGGCGAAAAATAGCAAGTACCTGATGGATGCCGGGCTATCTCTGGACGGGGGTAATCCGTCGGTCTCTAATTTTGACATCGCCTATCGCTTGCTTCAGGGCGCCCGCGACAACGGCGACAACGCCGTGTGGCTCTACGTGTACGAGCGCAAGGTCGTCAGCTTCGATAACGACAAGACGGGCGCCAATGACTACGCCTTATTCTCGAATCCTTCGATGATTGAGGTGGCCTATTGCAATGGGAAGAACCTCTCATTGGATGCTTTCTCCGGCCGTAACATCATCGGCACGCCCATGCGCGTGCGACTTTCCCTTTCCAAACTGCTCGTCGGCCAGCGTGCCGAGATCGACGCGACCAACTTCGAGCCCAAGACCACTAAGGTGCCGTCGCCCCCATGGGGCGCGTCGCCAATTCCCCTACAGCCTTCTGCTTACGCGCTGGCCTACCTCCCGGTCGTCGCCGAATTCTTCCCTCACGACTACAGTCCCTATGTTTCGTTCAAGGAGAAGGCCAAAACTGAAACTCCCTTGCTCGTCCAGAATATCGTCATCAGCCGATGAACACTCTCCTCCGCCAAGCCCGGGCCGGCTTCACCTTGCTCGAGGTGTTGGTCTCCACGGCTATCATGGTCATCATCGTCCTGACGGTCGTCACCATCGCTTCTGACACGCTACGTGTCTATGATCGCGCCGTCGCCGACCTCTCGACCCAGTCCGAGGCGCGTGGCGCCTTAGATGCGATGGAGAATGATTTCTCGACGGCGATGATTCGCGCCGACGGACGCTGCTGGATGGAGATCGTCGTCCCGGACAAGAAGCCGATCGATGGCGCCCCCGACGGTGTCCCTGGCAAGGTCGGCAATCTCCAGCCCATCGACCATCCAATCGTAATGCTCTTCGGCGCTCCGCCCGATCGCCCACGCTGGACACCCGGGGTCGGCCGTAGTGCGCTCCGTGGGGACGTGTGCGCCATCGCCTACCGAATCGGTCAGCGCTCTCCTTTCGATGCTCCGGGGGACATGATTCAGCAGGTCTACGGCGTCTATCGCACGATCATCGACTCCGAGAACACGTTCGACGCCGCCCTGCCGCTGATCCTGAATTCTAATATCGATGCACCGAAGTCTCCTTGGGATTATTGGTCCAAGTCTCAGCGCTTCGCCAACTACTCCAAGTTGCCCAATCCAGATTACGAGACCCGTGCGCTAATCGACAGCAGTATCGACAGCAAGACGCCCTGCTGGACCATGGACGAGAACAACTTCATCGCCTCGAATGTCGTCGCGATGAACCTGGTCTTCTGGTCTTCCTCCTCGCTCTCGGCGGCCCCGACGGTGGCGCCGGCCCTCAGGGACCCTTGTGCCCGCATGCCGCAGACGCTCCGTCCCGTTGTGTTGGTTGGCGAGAAAGACGACAAATCCGCCATGGAAGCTTCGAAGGGTGGCTACCTCGCGATGTTCAAATCCACCGAAGGCAGCGACGACATCGCGACCGCCCCGCTACGTTATGCGCCGAACGCCGCCCCCGTTGTTCCTAATCCGTTACCGAACGGCTCCGGAAAGAAGGTTCAGCCTTATGATTACTATAGCTCTCGGCTTCGCGTTTATGCCGATCGCATGTATCCGGACAACCTTCCGCTGAAGCCTACGGCTACGACCTGGTTGCCTTACCTACCTTACTCGCTCAAGGCCGTCGAGGTCTCCATCACCGTATTGACCCCCGAAGGCTCCAAGGAACTACGCGGCCTCCAGATGCTTAACAATAATCAAAAAGTGCCCGACGCTGATTTCAAGCGCATCGTCTACATGCACGGTCGCAACTATACCCGCTACATCCGCGTGCTGTCGAACGGCGGCTGAGTGGGCCGGCCGACTGACCAAAAGAAAAAGGGGCGCCGTTTGGCGCCCCTTTTCTTTTGGCCGGGCGGAGAACTTACTCCGCGTAGACGCCCATCGCGCGGAACTTGGCGTAGCGCATCGCAATGAGCTTCTCCGGGGAAGCCTTGGAGAGGTCGGCGAGGGTGTCGCGTAGGGTCTTGCGGATGGCGGAGCCGGTGGCGGCCGGATCTTCCTGGGCGCCGCCGAGGGGTTCCTTCACGACGCCGTCGACGACGCCGAGCTTGAGGAGATTAGGGGCGTCGAGGCGCAGGGCTTCGGCGGCCTTCGGGGCGTGGGCGCGGTCCTTGAAGAGGATGGCGGCGCAGCCTTCGGGCGAGATGACGGAGTAGTAAGCGTTCTCGAGGATGTAGACCTTGTTCGAGACGGCGATACCGAGAGCGCCGCCGGAACCGCCTTCACCGATGACGAAAGTGATGATTGGCACACCGAACTGGCTCATCTCGCGGAGATTGACGGCGATGGCTTCGGCGACGTGGCGCTCTTCGGAGCCGATGCCAGGGAAGGCGCCGGGGGTGTCGACGAGGGTGATGATCGGGAGGCCGAAAGTGTGGGCCATCTTCATCAGGCGAAGGGCCTTGCGGTAGCCTTCGGGATTCGGGCAGCCGAAGTTTCGGCGGAGATTCTCCTTCGTGTCGCGGCCCTTCTGCTGGCCGAGGACCATGACCGGACGGCCTTCGAAGAAAGCGGTGCCGCCGATGATGGATTCGTCGTCCATGTAGAGGCGATCGCCATGCAGTTCCTGGAAGTCGTCGAACAGCATGCCGATGTAGTCCAGGGAGTAGGGGCGACGGGGGTGGCGGGCCAACTGGACGCGCTGCCAGGGGTTCAGGTTGCCGTAGACCTCGCGGCGGGTCTGCTCCATCTTGACCTCGAGGGACTTGACCTCCTTGGAGACGTCCATCCCGGCGGACTCGGAGGAGGCCCGGAGGGAGTTGATCTTGTCCTCGAGCTC
>JBIILC010000075.1:0-6847 GCA_044232865.1 Opitutales bacterium
TTGCGTCGGCCGAAGAGCTCGCGCTCCGTGAGTAGGAGTAGGCCACCCTTTAGAAGTCCGGGTAATTTACCGGGCGCGATGACTACGCCGCCGCCGAAACGGCCGTGGATGACGCGTGGCGCGAAGCCACGGATTTTTGCACCAGCGACGTCGGCGTTAAGGCGGTCGACGGAGCCGTCGGTGTCGCCCGTGAGCAGGCAAGGGCGCCCGTCCTTTGCCAGTGAGGCGGCGGCGCGGAGCAGGGCGGGTCGCGTCTCAGCGCTATCGGTGGCCGATCCGATGAGCAGGGATTCGGCGGGCGTGGATTCGAGAGCGTGGGCGTGATAGCCAAGCGGAGCGTCATCGGTCTCTTCGAGGACGAGTTCGTCGACCTTGGCTGAAGCCAGCTCGGCGCAAAGCACATCTTCGTGGCAACGGTCGACCGAAACGATGAGCGCATCGGGCGGCAGGTGGCGAAAGAATGGCGCTTCGAGTGCTGATCCGGAATCATCGCGCGGGGCACAGATGACGAGTCCGTCGACTTCGCCTTCGCTGCGTTGGGTCGCCGGATCGAAGGGGCGGAGCGACTCGACCGTGTCGCCGAAGAGGTCGATGCGCACGGGCATCTGCGCGTTCAGTGGGTAGACGTCGAGGATGCCGCCGCGGAGGGCGTATTCGCCCGGCTGTTCACAGAGTGCCTCGTGGGCATAGCCAAAATCTTCGGCGAGGCGCTTGGCGAAATCCTGCAGGGCGAGCTTCTCGCCCTTGCGGACGATGATCTCGGCCTTGGCGGTGGCTTCGGGGGCCGGCGAGCGACGGGTCAGTGAGCCGGGCGTGCAGGCGATGAGGAGCGGACGCTTCGCGTCGTGGTTACCATGGCGTAGCAGCGAGAGGACGCCGAGGAGATCGCAGTCGGCCTCGAAGGCTGGCACGGCGGCATCGGCTTCGGTCAGCGTCCGGGCGACAGGCTGGGCGGCGTTGAGTAACGTCAGGAGTTGAGCGGTCTCTTCGGCGAAGGTCTCCGCCGCGCCGAGGTTCGAGGCGAGGAAGACGATCACGCGGCGCTCGGCGCCTTCCGAGCAGGCGCAGGCCGCCCAAGCGTGCGCGGGCACGCCGGTCAGGGCACGGCGTGGCTGGGCGGACATGACGCTATCGAGGGGGTAAGCCACGATGCGTCAAACCCAACCCCTCAGTTCAGGACCTCTTCAGCGATTTCGTCCCAGAGCTCGTCGCTCTGGGATGGCTTCTTCACTGGGCGGCCGGCTTCGACGAACCAGTAGCGGGCGTTACCGAGGTCGCCTTCGATCAGGTGAAGCAGGGCGTGTAGCCATGATCCGATGGGCGTCTCGATATCTTGGGCGATATTGTGCGCCGCCTCCCAGTCGCCCTTCTTGATGAACCACAGTGACTGCGCTTCGCGCGAAAGCCCTACTGTTGGCTGCGGGTCGGTCTGAGCGGAGGCCTTCAGTTGCGCTGGGGTCATCGCTCAGCGGGAGGTGTGGAGGCGTGAAAGGGCGTCGGCCGCTTCGGAGGGGAGTTCCTTGAGGATCTTGGCGGCGGCGGTCTGTCCGCTCTGGACCTCGGGCAGACGCATGGTGTGTTCCAATCGAGACAGTTCTTCGGCGTCCTTCGCGAGTCCCGACAGTTGGGCCAGGACGAGTCGCCAGCAGTAAGCTTGGGAGAGGTCCCGTGGCGCCTTGTCGCCTTCCTCAAGACGTTCGGCGAGCGCCCGGATGGCGATCAGGTCGCGCTTCATCGCCGCTCGGCGGAGGAAGTCGGTCCCAAGCTCAAAGTTGCGCGGTATGCCTGGTGCGCCCTCGTCATGGCCTCTGGACAGCATCCGCAGCGCTACGCGATCTCCGGCGTCGGCGCCTCTCTGGTAGTAGGCGTAGGCCTGCTTGATCTTCGCCTCATGCTTGGCGCGGGATTTCAGGGACGCCGCGTCGTCGGAGCTGGGTTTCATGGCAATAGCCTCCTCCCTGCAGATATCGCCGAGGACGCGGAAGCCCATGGGCTGGCTTTTGGCCACCGCCCGGTCGGCCCAGGTCTGGGCCGCTACAAGATTCTTGGCGGTACCGGTGCCGCGGAGATGATACAAGGCCACCACGGCCATGGCGCGCGAGTGGCCGTTTTCCGCTGCTTTTGATGTCCAATGGAAGGCCAGCTCCCGGTCCTCCTTGATCTGGAGATCCACTGGTGCGTAGGTGGTGTGGCGAAGGGCGTAGACGTACTGCGCCTGCACATTTCCCTCATTGGCGAGTTTGAGAAGTATCTCCTTTTCCGAATACGGATCGAGCGTATCGACATAGCGCTCGAAGAATTCACCAGGAATCCGCACGATCGGGACTTCCCATTGGTTGGAGAGGTCGACGACAAGAATCGTGCCGACGAAAGCGACGATGACGTAAGGGCGAAGCCGAAGCAGTTTGCGGCGCATGGGAGGTATCCCCATCCAACCTGCCAGACGGGTGATGGCAAGGGGAGTTCGACTAGAGTCGCAGAAGAGGCTTCGCGCGAGCGGCACCTCGCGGAAATCGCCCCCGCAAGGCCCCCATCGGAGCGACTAGAAGTCGAAGACGTGTTCGACAGTCAAGCCGTCGTCAGCCATCCGCTTCAAGGTCGTGTGCAGATTCGCCACGGGCGTTGCGATAGCCCAACGGGATTGGCCGGGCTTCGTCGGGATGGGCTGACTGAAGAGGGATACCGCCTTACCCGTCGGCTGCCAATCGGCCGGCCCGACCGCGCTGATCAGAATCGCCGTGCGATTCCCCGCGATTTCTCGGAAGGCTACGCCTTGGCGGGCGGTCTCGATGGCCAGCGGAGTGAAAGGTCCGTAGCGTGGCCATTCAGCCAGAACGCTGCCGTCTGGGTAGGTCTGCTTGATGGTAACGCCCTCCATCTTTCCGGAAGGAGCACGGTCTAAGACGACATAGGTGACCATCAGCGGCTTGCCGTAAGCGAAGAGCGCGGCCTGCTTGTTCGCCCATCCATAGACGGCTTTAGTCAGTAGTTCAGAGGTCAGGAAGAAGCGGCGCTCGAGCTTACGCAAGGGATGTGCGTCGAACCAAGGCACTTCCGACCAGAGGGTTTTTGTCTGCTTGATGAAGTCGAATTCATACCAAGGGACGTAGTAGATGACATCGATGTACTCTTGGGCGAAGCGGGCGGCAAAGCGGTCTTCCTCGGTGGCAATCGTACCCGGGCCGACGTCCGTGATGCGACCGATGACTTCCTCGTAAGCGGCCTTGATGCCAAACTCAAAGGTCGAGCTGGTGTTGATGACCTTAATCATCGTGTTGTATTCGTCGTTGGGCGGGTAGGTGCCGACTATCTGGTCGCTCACGGCCGCATAACTTTCCCACGCTTGATGGATATGGGTGGTGAGCGGGAAGCGGGTGGCGGTGCGGGTACGCATCGATTCTGCATACTCCGCGGGGCCGAAGACCAGGAACCATTCGGGGTAGGTCAGATAGGTCTGGTCCGGCGTCCGGATATGCTCGGCCGGCGTGAGGGGCTTGGCCCCGTTCTGCAGCCAATCCTTCGGTACCGGCGCCCGTTCGGCCGACCGGAAGGTCGTCGCTGGCCGGACGTACCAGAAGCAGGCGGCTGCGATCAGCGCCACGCTCCACGAGATGATATAGAGGCGCCGCATCGGCTCAGTTCTTGATCAGTCGGATCAAGGCGTTGTCCGAAGGGTCGTTCGGCTGGAAGAGTGCCTTGCCCGACTGGGTGAAGCCGTGCGTGGCGAGCAGGTCGGCCCACTCCTTGATCGGGCGGAAGCCCTTGAAGTCGCCGGCATCGACTTCCCAGGTCGCGTCGAGGCCGAGGTTGAAGACCGTGTGTACGAGCGAGACGAAGGTAGCCATTTCCGGACTGCGCACATCGTGGTCGCGCACGATGAGCGTACCGCCGGGGCGGAGCGTGCGGTGAATCGAATCGATGAACGCCGGCAATTGCGGGAGCGGACAATGGTGGAATCCAATATAGATGGTCGCCATGTCGAGGCTGGCGTCCGGAATATCTGCGGCGGAGATGGGCTGATAGTTATTAAGCGGCATGAATCGGCCGAGCTTGGAAAGCTGCCCGCGCTCCAGAATGTCGCCCGGGCTATTGGAAGGCGCGATATCATTGATGAGGTAGATAGGGCCTTCGAAGGTCAGGTGCTTGCGGAGCTCGCTGACATAGCGACCGGTGGAGCCGATCTCGAGGTAGCCTCGAACGGGTTTACGATCGCCGAGGAGTTCAAGCGTTTCTCGTGCCATCTCCTTCTTCTGGGTGCGCAGCGCCGGCAGTCCGTAGGTCAGCACGGAGAGGAACGGCGTGATCTCGGGTAGGCGACGCTGGACTTCGCGGTAGATGGCCTCGTCGTTGTCGTGTTTGCCGCAGACTTCGCGGATCAAGTGGTGGAACTTGTCCTCCGGGTAGAGATGGAAGACTACCTGCAGGAAACGGAAGAAGGCGTCGCGCGACTCGGTGCGGTCGAAGACGATGTGGAATTCAGAGGCTAGTTTGGTCATTGGGGTGAGAGTAATAAGAGTTCCAGAGGACGTGCCGCAGGCGGTAGTCCGGGTCGAGGCGTCGCTTCAGCGCAAACAGTTCGCGGGCGCGCGGATAAGCCCGGTGGAATTGACCCGGGGTCGCGTGAGCCTGGTAAGGCAGGTAGTACGTGCCTTCGAGGGCGATGGCGGCCTCGATCAGCTCCCGCGTCCAGACGGCGACGGCGCCACGGGCGCTCGGGGTCGTCTCTTGCTTGTGGTAGATGACGAAGGCGAAGACCTCTTCGCGGGCCCAAGACAGCAGCGTGCCGGGGTCGGGCAGGGCGTGGCGAATCGAGACGTTGAGGATATTGACGTGATGGCGCTTAAGGATCTCCGTCAAGGTGTTGGCGTAAGCGTCGAAATGCCGGACCGGAATGAAGTATTCCTGTAGCACATAGCTGTCATTGCGTCGGGATTTCGGTTCCAGTTCCGCTACGTCATAACCGGCTTCGTAATTGCGCCAATATACGCGGTTACGGAAGAAGAAGACCGGGTCGAACATGTGTTCGCGACGCCAGTGGCCGCCTGGAGTCTCGGTGTAGGCCCAGATGAAGTAGCGCATGACCGGGTAGGCGTCATTCAGCGGCATCAGGCGGGTTGGGGTCGTCGGTGTCCGTTCGGTCTTCCGCCAGGTGACGGCGTTGATCCGGCGGTAGTCCGGAGGGTACATGTCGCCGTTATGCAATACCGTGAGCGGGTCGTCGCGGATGTCGGAGCGGAAGTGCGCGGCATAGTCGGAGCGTGCCAGCTTCCGATTGGAGCATTCGATGGCCGTGTTGTCGGCGAGGTCGAGTTCGGCTTCGACGATGATACCGATCGCGCCATAGCCGCCGATCGCGGCGAAGAAGATGTCAGGGTTCTCGGTCCGGCTGGCCCGCAGCACGCTGCCGTCCGCCAACATCACGTCGATGTTGCGAACGGAAAGGACGGCCGGTCCGAAGCCGATATAACGCCCGTGGGCATTGACGCTTAAGGTCCCGCCGACCGTGAAGTTGGCGTAGGTCTGCATGATCTTCACGCTCAGGCCGTGCGGATCGATGTGGCGTTGGATGTCGCACCAGCGCGTCCCGGCCTGAACGCGAATCCATTTCTGTTCGCGGGAGAAATCGACGATAGCGTTGAGCCCGCGGAGGTCGAGGTGCAGGCTGCCAGGGCTTGCGGTCTGGCCTCCCATGCTGAACCGTCCGCCGCCGACCGAGAGCGGCCCAGTCGTCGTGCTCAGTATCTGACGCAAAGCCTCGACGGTGGTCGGGCGCTCCACTTTGGCGACGATGACAGGATGGAGTTGAGTGACTTCGTTGATGATGACGCCGCTCCCATCGGCAGCGGGCTGCCCTTGATCATTCTTCAGATAGTCCTCGGACATGCCTCTCGCCGCTCCGTATGGGTTGGCGATGGCTTTGCCGCTTCTGGCCAAGAGTTGCCAACCGAGCCAGAGGAGCCCGAGCACTGGGATAAGGATGGCGAGTAGCCACCAGCCACTGCGTCCGACATCGTGAAGACGTTTGGTCGACGTCGCGATTAGGCACCAGATGAGTGTGGGGGAGAGTAGCCACGGCGTTAGGTTGCCGAGAATCCGGCCTAGGCCTTGATCTAGAAGGTAGAACGCGCCTGCGAGCAGCAGCAAGCAGTGCAGGTACTCCATTCGGCCAATCCGTCCTCTTCGGGTGAAGAGCATATAGGTGAGCGGGATCTTTTGGCGCAAAGAGGGCATAGACTTCTGGTTTGGCGGGGTAGCCAAAAGGTGGGGTGTGGCGATGTTAGGCGCGGGCTCCTTGTTTAACACGGTTAATCGGGGATTTGTTTTGTCAGCTGCGTGGCAGGGGGTGGCTTGGCCGTCCGGCGGGACTTTCTAGATTATACGTTCTAAATCGAAGAAGGGTTAATCGATAAGTGTGATGGGGCTTATCGGCCCACCCGATGCGAATCCCCATCTAGGCGTGGGACGCCGTCCCCTGGACTTGCCTGTGGCGGGTGTCTGGTCATGGTCGAGCCACTCCCTCGCCTTATGCGTCTACTCGCCTGCTTACTCGCTCTTGTCGGATTCGCCGAAGACAGGAGGCCCGCCCTCGGCCACGGCAGTCTGCGCTATTTGGCAGACCTGAAGTGGGCCAAGGCTGACCCGGCGGTCGCCCCGGTGGTCAATTCGCACGCGCTGGCCGAGGATAAGGCCGGCCGCATCTATCTCGTCACCGACCACCCGAAGAACGACTTCATCGTCTTCGAGAAGGACGGCCGCTATGTCCGCTCAATCAGCGCCGGCCTCGGTGGCGGCCACGGCCTGGAGATCTTCGAGAAAGACGGCGTGGAGTATCTCGTGCATGTCGACT
>JBIILC010000076.1:0-6834 GCA_044232865.1 Opitutales bacterium
CCGGACGCTTCGCGCGCATCGACAAGCGCCACCCCGGTGTGACGCACTACGCCGACTGGCGCGAGATGTTCAGCAAGCTCGGCGACGGCTTTGACGCTGTGACCGTCTCGACCCCTGACCACATGCACGCGTTGCCTACCATGGTCGCCATGCGCCTGGGCAAGCACGTCTACTGCCAGAAGCCACTCACCCACACCGCCTGGGAAGCGCGTCAATTGCGCCTCCAAGCTGCGAAGTCGAAAGTGCGCACCCAGATGGGTAACCAGATCCACTCCGCGAAAGAATACCGCACGGGCGTGAAGCTCATCCAGACCGGCCGCATCGGCAAGATCCTCGCCGTGCACACGTGGCATCCGAACAGAGGCAACGCGTACACCGGCATGACCGCCGCGCCCGCCTCGGGCCCCGTGCCCACTGCAGTGAGCTGGGACCTCTGGCTAGGCACCGCGCCCACGCGCGAATTCGCACCAGACGTTTACCATCCCTTCAAGTGGCGCGACTGGGTGGACTTCGGCAGCGGTACCATGGGCGACTTCGGTTGCCACCTACTGGATCCCGTCTTCACCGCGCTCAAGCTCGGCGCCCCGCTCAGCGTCAAGGCGGACAGCGTCGGCGCCAACGCGCAGACCTGGTGCGCCCAGCAGACCATCGAGTGGGTCTTCCCCGGCACCGAGTATACCAAGGGTAATACCCTCTCCGTCACCTGGTACGACGGTGGTCGCCTACCGGATGCCACGCTCGCATTGCTCCCGCCCGGCAAGACCTTGTCCGCCGCCGGCTCCATCTTCATCGGCGAACACGGCGTGATGATGATGCCGCACGTCGCCATGCCGTCGCTTTATCCCGAAGAGAAGTTCGGTAAGAACCTCAACCCCGGTGATCTCGCCCGTCGTGCGCGCGCCCAGGTTAAGCCGACGGACAAGGTCGCTATCGATCTCCCGGATTTCGTCGAAGGCTCCAGCCACTATCATGCTTGGGTCGACGCAATCACCCAAGGACACGAGACCACGGATAATTTCGCTTACGCCGGCCCGCTGACCGAAGCCGTGCAGCTCGGCAACGTCGCCTCACGGTTCTCGGGCGTGAAACTCGAATGGGATGCCGTGAATATGAAATTCCCGAATAAGCCCGAGGCTGAAGCGTTGCTGACGAAGGAGTATCGGAAGGGGTGGGAACTTGTCGCCGCTGATCGCTGAAGCGGCGACAAGAGGGGGCATGCGGGCATGGAGACACGGGGACATGGGGGAGACACCGAGGACGCGAGGACCGGAGGGCTCGTGGGCCGGACCAAGGCACACGAGTTGATTCGTTGATCAGTGGGCCAGTTGGCCAGGGAGGCAAAGAGACCGTGCAAAGGTGCAAATCGGAGCGGAGCTCCTGTGCAAAGGTGGGCGCGACGGAGCGCGAGGGGACATGCTGGCATGGGGACAAGTGGGCAAGGCGAAGAGACACGAGAGGCCGGAGGGCCCGAGGACAAGAGAGAGGCAGTGCAAAGGTGCAAATGCGGCTAAGCCGCGTGCAAAAGTGCAAAAGTGGAGACATCAAAACAAAGCCTGAACCTGTACCAGTACCTGAACACCTGAACCCGGGACCTGATGGCCGAGACCTGGGACCTGAGAATGAGGTTGATACAGCTATGTCGTGACGCGGTCCCGACCCTACCCAAGGCAGACCACTGAGGTTGAAAAAACGGCACTCGGGGGAGCGGCGAAATACCGAATCCTACAAGGTTGCAACCTTCCGCCTGAATAGGGGTTACTTGGTCAGATTCCTATGAAATTTCCCCGTCTCCTCGCCCTTGGGCTCCTCCTCGCCTCGTCGCTCCAAGCGGCCGACGCCAAGAAGCTCAACGTGCTCTTCATTGCGGTTGATGACCTTCGTCCCGAGGTCAACGCATCGGGAAGCAATCTGGTCAAGACCCCGAACCTCGATCGTATCGCCGCCCGGGGGACCACGTTTGATCGCGCCTATTGTCAGCAGGCCGTGTGCAGCCCCTCACGCACCTCGCTCATGACCGGACGTCGTCCCGACGCCACGCGCGTCTGGGATCTCGAGACGCACTTCCGCAAGGCGCTGCCAGACGCTGTCACGGTCGCCGCCTATTTCAAAAATCACGGCTACCACAGCCAAGCCATGGGCAAGATCTTCCATGGCGGCTTCGACGACGCCCCGAGCTGGTCGGTGCCATGGGAAACCCCCAAGGCCCCGGCCTACGCTTCCGAGGCCGCGCTTAAGATGGTTTCCGATCCGGCGAACATCGACAAGAAGGGACGCGCGCGCGGACCGGCGGTCGAAGAAGCCGATGTCCCGGACGACACTTACACCGACGGCAAGACCGCGCGCCTGGCCGCGAAGACGCTCGGTGAGCTCAAACAGAAGGGACAGCCTTTCTTCCTCGCGGTAGGCATGGCCAAGCCGCACCTGCCGTTCGTTGCGCCCAAGAAATATTGGGACCTCTATGATCCGGCCAAGATCTACGTACCGGCCTTCCAGAAGCTGCCAGCGGGCACCCCTGAGTTCGTCGGCCACAACAACAGCGAGCTCAAGAGCTACGCCGATATCGCGAACGACGGGGCGATTGATGACGCCACTGCTCGTCGCCTCCGTCACGGCTATTACGCCGCTATCAGCTACATGGACGCCCAGGTCGGACTCATTCTCGACGCGCTCGAGAAGGAAGGCCTCGCCGAAAACACCGTCATCGTCCTCTGGGGCGACCACGGCTGGCAGCTCGGCGAACACGGCCTCTGGCACAAGCATACCAACTTCGAAGTCTCCGCGCGGGCGCCGCTCCTGATCAGCATGCCTGGACAGAAGGCCGCCGGCCGGAAGAGCGCCTCGCTCGCTGAGTTCATCGACATCTACCCCACCCTCGCCGACGTGTGCGGTCTGCCCAAGCCCAAGGACATCGAAGGCGTCAGCCTACGTCCCGTCCTCAACGACGCCGACGCCAAGGTCCGTCCGGTCGCGATCAGCCAGTACCCGCGCAGCGACGCCGGCAAGAGCCTCATGGGCTACAGCATCCGTGACGATCGCTGGCGCCTGACCCTCTGGCGCGACCGTTCTGCCAACACCATCCACGCCACCGAGCTCTACGACGAAGTCAACGACCCGCACGAGACCGTCAATGTGGCGACCAAGGCGGAGCACGCCGAAGTCATCGCTCGACTGAGCAAGTACTTGCCCCCGCCCATCGCACCTGCGACCGCGGAAAACACCGAAGACAAGACCGGTAAAAGCAAGAAAGACAAAGCCAAGGCCAAGGCCAAAGCCGCAGAAACCGTAGCACCCAAGGCGGGCGACAACAAGGATCGCGGCGCCATGTTCGACGGCCGCGATACGAACAAGGACGGCAAGCTGAACAAAGAAGAGTTTCTGATCCGCCAGAGCGACCCCGAGCAGGCCGCCAAGAACTTCGTGAAATTCGACAAGGACAAGAGTGGCGACGTCAACCGCGAGGAATACGTTACCTCTGGCAAGTAAGCCGGCTCACTCCGAGCGCAGCCGATCCGTCTCGCGGGCGCGGAATTGCGACGGGGTGAAACCCGTGTGCTTCTTGAAATCCTTGCTGAAGAAGTAGCGGTCCGAATAGCCCACCTGTTCGGCGATCTCCTTAATATCGTCGGCCGTATCGGCGAGACGACGCTTCGCTTGGCTGATCCGTTCGCGCCGCAGCCAATCGATCGGGCTCGTGCCGAAGGAGGTCTTGAAGACTCGGGAGAAGTGGGTCGGGCTAAGGCGGGCGAGACGCGCCAGCGACGGCACGGTATGTTTCTGGAAATAGAAGAGCTTCATCTGCTCAACGCAACGGGCGAGGGCCGGCGGGATCTTCGGCGCGAGTTCACCGGACTGCTGGCGGGCGCAGTAAGCCTGCGCGACCAGCTCAGCCACTTGGGCATGGATCAACGCCGGCGAGGATGGAGCGTCTTGGGGAATAAGCCGGAACAACTGCTTGAAGACCGGAGAAGCCTTATGCAGGTCCATGCCGGAGATGACCGGAGTGTCGCGGACGCCGAGCAAATCGGACAACTTTGCCAGACGCGGACCCTCGGCACGGATCCAATAGACCTCCCAAGGGTCGTCTTGGACCGCGCCATGTTCGTGCGGGTGATGGCAATTGATCCAGACCAGGTCGCCGCGGCGGACCTGATGCATCCGGCCGGCGATACGCGTCCACCCCTTGCCGCGTAGGCAGAGGATGAGCTCATGTCCGGGGAAGTGGTCGCGTTTAATGTGGTGCTCCGTGCCCGCGAGGAGATGCCCTGCGCGAGGTACGGTATAGAACACCTCCTGGTGCGACGGATTCGGAGTCGCGTAGAGCGAGATTGGGAAACGGTTGGCGACGGGGGGCTGGGCCATGGTAGGATAATACAACCTGCCGGTCGGGGCTTGCCATTTAAAACTGCCAGCTTCGGCGTAGAATAACCCCCAGATGAATCAGCCTGCCCCGCTGCTCCTCGCCTTCATGGCGGCCCTCCTCCCCGCGACCGCGGCGGAGCCGGTGAGCTTCAGTCGCGACGTGCTGCCCATCCTCTCCGACAACTGCTTCGGATGCCACGGCCAGGATGAGTCGCACCGCAAGGGCAAGCTGCGGCTCGACCTCCGGGACGTGGCGTTGGCTAAGGAAGCGTTCGTCCCCGGCAAACCCGAGATCAGCGAACTCATCAACCGAATCGTCACCACCGACGAGGACGAACTCATGCCCCCGCCCAAGTCGCACAAAGCGCGACTCACCGCGGCGCAAGTCGACGTGTTACGGCGCTGGATCGCGGAGGGCGCCGTGTGGGGAAAGCACTGGGCGTTCGAACTACCCGTCAAGGCCAGCGTCCAAGGCCACCCCGTCGATGGCTTCGTCGGCAAGAAACTCGCCACCGAAGGACTCACCTTGGCGAAGGAAGCACCGAAGCACACCCTGCTCCGCCGGCTGTCGTTCGACTTGACTGGCCTGCCGCCCACCGAAGCTGAGACCAAGGCGTTCCTGGCGGACACCTCTCCTCAGGCCTACGAGAAGGCCATCGATCGCCTGCTCGCCTCGCCGCACTACGGCGAACGCATGGCTATGTGGTGGCTCGATGCTGCGCGTTATGCGGATACCGATGGATTCCAGTCCGACGCCACTCGCACCAACTGGCCATGGCGCGACTGGGTCGTCGAATCGTTCAACCGTAATATTCCTTACGACCAGTTCACCCTCGAGCAGTTCGCGGGCGATCTCCTGCCGAATGCCACGCCCGAGCAGAAGCTCGCGACCTGCTTCCAACGCAACCACATGACCAACGGCGAAGGCGGTCGTGATCCCGAGGAATCCCGCGTCGACTACGTCCTCGACCGAGTGAACACCATGGGCACCACCTGGCTGGGCATGACCCTGGGCTGCGCGCAGTGCCACACCCATAAATTCGACCCCATCACCCAGTCCGACTACTACGCCCTCTCGGCCTTCTTCAACAGCATCGATGAGGACGGCAAGGCCGGCGGAGCCGCCAAACCCTTCCTGCCTTACCAATCTAAGCATGCCGCCCGAGCGATCGCGGAAGCCCAGCAACTCGTCGACGCCGCCAAGCCCGCCGAAGCCGCCGCGCGGACTGCGGCCATAGGTCCGTTCGAGCAGTGGCTTACCGAACGCCGCATCCAGACGAAGCCCGACTGGCAGAGTTGGAAAGTCATCAAGGCCGATTCGCTTGAGACCGCCGAAGGCACCGTCCTGAAGCAGGAAGCCGACGGCGCCGTCCAAGCCTCGGGACCGCACCCCAACCAGGATGAGTATCGCATCGTCAGCCATGATCGCCTCGAACGCATCACCGGCCTACGCCTCGAAGTCTTACCCCACCCCTCGCACACCAAGGGCGGACTCTCCCGTGGTAAAGACGGCGAGTTCAAACTCACCGACCTTAAGCTCCAGGTCCGCACGCGCGGCAATTCGCAGATCCGGGATATCCTCATGGCCAACGCCGTCGCCGACGTCATGGCGGACAAGAAGAAGCATGGCGGCTATGGCGAGGTAAAGGACACCCTCGACGATGATCCGCGCAATGGCTGGACGACTATCGGCTTCGACCAGACCAAGCCGCACGTGGCCCTCTATGCGCTCGCCGAACCACTCGTGCTCGGCGCGGATGACGAACTCATGATCGAGTTGCGCCAGCGCTCGACCCTGGGCGACGCCAATATCGGCCGCTTCCGACTCTCCATCGCCGCCGAAGCCGGCGACGCCGTGAACAAGGTAGGACGGAGCCCGCGCGAAGAACTCGCCGCCCTGCCCACCGGCCAACCCATCGACGCTAAACTCAGAGAGCGCCTCTTCGGTGAATTCCTGGTGGACCATGCGCCATACCAGATTCCCCGGCAGGCCTTAGACCGCGCCCAGCGTCAGCTTAGCGAAACCAAGTCCGCCGCGGGCAAGCTCAACGTCATGGTCCTCGCGGAGCGCAAGCAGCCGCGCGACACGTTCGTCCTCGTGCGTGGCGTCTGGGATAAGCACGGCGACAAGGTCAGCCCTGACGTCCCGCAGGCGCTCGCCGCCTGGCCGGAAGGCGAAGCCCGCACACGACTCGGCCTCGCGCGCTGGCTGACGTCCAAGGAAAACCCGCTGACCGCACGCGTGACCGTCAACCACCTTTGGCAGATGCTTTTCGGCCAAGGACTCGTGCGGACTACCGAGGACCTCGGATTGCAGGGCGAACATCCCCTCCATCCCGAGCTCCTCGACTGGCTCGCCGTCGACCTTGTCGAGCATGGCTGGGACCTCAAGCGCACCCTCAAGCTCATCGTCCTCAGCCGCACCTATCGCCAGGATTCCTCCGTCACGCCCGCCTTGCTCGCCAAGGACCCTGA
>JBIILC010000077.1:0-6722 GCA_044232865.1 Opitutales bacterium
TCGGCGTTCTTAGCGGCTTCGGCGACTGCCTTCTCGGCGACCTTGTTGGCTTCGGCGACCTTGGCATCCGCGGCTTTGTTGGCTTCGGTCATCTTGGCGTTGGCGTCGGCCAGCTTAGCTTCGGCGGCGAGGCGCTCGTCGGCGACGGCCTTCTCGGCGTTCTTGTTGGCTTCGGCGATCTTGGCATCCGCGGCCTTGACGGCTTCGGCGATCTTGGCTTCGTTGGCGACCTTGATGGCTTCAGCGGCCTTGGCGTCATCGGCCTTCGCCTTGGCGAGGGCTTCATTAGCCACGGCGACGGCGGCCTTCTGCTCTTCGAGCGCCTTCTGCAGGTCGGCGAGGCCCTTAGCGGCTTCGGCCTTGGCGACGGCGGTAGAGGCGTTGGCAGCGCGGGCGAGTTCGTCGGCGCGGGCGTTGAGGGCCGTGATTGCGGCGTTCGATTTGGCCTGCGATTCGTTGAGGGCCTTGATCTCGGCGGCGTAGGAGCTTTCGAGTTGGGCGACGCGCACGTCGGAGGACTTCGTCGCGACCTGGGCCTTGGCGACGTTGGACTTCGCGGTGGCGACCTTGGAGTCGACGCCGGCGAGGGCGGCGCGGCGGGCTTCGACGGTCTTCAGGTTTTTCTCGGCCAGGGCGCGAGCCGCGGCGGCTTCAGCGTTGGCCTGCTTGAGGGCGAGTTCGGCTTCGGCCAGCTTGGCTTCGGCGGCGCCATCGTTGCCCTTGGAGGCTTTGGCGTTGGCGATGGTCTTGGCGATGTCGGCGAGGCGAGCCTTGGTGGCGGCTTCGCGGACGGCGAGGGAGGCTTGGATCTTGGTGGTGGCCTCCTTCGTGGCGGCGATGTCGGCCTTCAGGCCTTCCTTGGCGGCGTCGTCTTCACCGAGAGCCTTTTTCGAAAGCTTCTTGAACTCCGGGTTATCGGAAACCGGCACGCCAGCTTCGCCGGCGGCGGGAGTCTTGGTGAGGTTGACATTCACTGAAGCGGGGAAGCCAAACTCGATACCCTCGCTCGTCGTGATGAGGCGGGGTTTCAGTTCGGAGACCTCGGTGAGGAAGCCGCCCTTGCCGACCTGCAGTTCGTAATTCTTGGTGCGGTCGACCTTGATGGTCGTCGGCGTGCGACCGACGGGTTCGCCATTCAGGCGGATCGCGGCGGCGGTCGGGTTCGACGACACGACGATGGAATCGACATTGGCCGGATCGATCGAGGTGTTGCAGCCGGTGATGGCGGCGCACAGGACGAGAAGGGAGACGGAGATACGCATAGGTACGAGGCTTGGGGGTGGTAGAATTGCGTGCAAATTGAACTCAGTTTCAACCCCTAATCGCCTTATTTCCCTAAGGGTTGACACCGGCGGACTGTGAACAACCCTGTGAATAGGGAAGTTGGCCAGCATAGCTCAGTTGGTAGAGCAGCCGCCTTGTAAGCGGCAGGTCGTCGGTTCAAGTCCGACTGCTGGCTCCATTCCCCGCTTTTTCTGGGCTTAAATCGTCCCGAGGTCTTAACCTCGGGCTTCCGGCTCCCAGCTGGGGCCACGGCGGAGAGCATCAGCCATCCGGACGATGGGGCGGAGCGCAGCCACGTCATGGACCCTGATCATCGAAGCGCCTTGGGCGATACCCCAGGCCGCCGTGACGTCGTTGCCCGGGCCACGGCGGAGCGGGTCGGCTTCGCCGAGTACCAGACCGAGCGTCGATTTCCGGCTCGTGCCGAGGAGCACCGGAAATCCGAGCGCGGCGATTTTTGCGAGGTCGCGTACGAGCATGAGATTCTGCGTCGGCGTCTTACCGAAGCCGAAACCTGGGTCCGTCCACAGCTGTTCTGGTCGCATGCCGGAAGCTTGCGCGCAGCGCAGGGAGATGCGGAGATCCTGCAGTACTTCCATCCAGAAATCTTCGTAGTCTGGCTGCGTGCGGCGATGCATCAGGATGAGCGGGCAGCGGAGCGCGGCGCAGGCCGACCCCATGGGCGACTCGTCTGGGCGGGCTTCAAAGCGACCTCCTTCGACATCGTTCACCAGGTCGGCGCCGGCCTCCACGCACGCGCGCGCGACCGTTGCCTTATAAGTATCCACGGACAGGACCGCCTGCGGGAAGCGCCGGCGGAGCGCCTGCACGACAGGGAGGAGGCGCGCGAGTTCGGTCGCGGCGTCGACGGGCGTCGCCCCGGGGCGGGTCGATTCCGCGCCAAGGTCGAGGACGTCGGCGCCTTCGGCGAGCAGCTTCTCCGCGTGGGCGAGCGCGGTGGCTTCATTGTGAAGCTGGCCGCCGTCCGAGAACGAGTCCGGGGCTAGGTTCATGATGCCCATGATCAGGGTGCGCTTCCGCCAGTCGGGCAGAGGGGTGCCATGTGGGCTGGTCCAAGACATAGATGGGGGGTTAAAGACCCTGACCGACGGTGCAACTCCCAAGGCGGGCGGGTGGTAGAAGGGAAGTGGCGGCAGACTTATTAGACAGGTTGATGGGGGTTAAACGATATTAAGTTATTGTTGTTCAGTGTTTTACGTAAATAATTAACCAGAGGGAATATCCCGAAGGGATTTAATGACCGGTTTGCCCTGCCGGGGCTTGCAAATTACATCCTTTTTACGGATTTTTCGGCGTCCGAACACATCCTTTATGTTTTCTCGCTTCTTTAGTCGGGTAGGTCTGCTGGCCGCCCCCTTCCTGGCCATCATCATGGTCGGCTGCTCCAGGGCCGAAATGACTGTCCGTCAGTCGACCCTGGACCCCAAGGGACCGGTCGCCCAAGTCCAGTATGACGTCTTCATGGCCACCGTCTGGTTGGTCGTCGTCCTCTTCGTGCTCGTCGGCGGCCTACTCGTTTACGCCGTCATCAAATTCCGCGCGCGTCCGGGCGACGAAAACAAGCCCGCCATCGTCGAAGACGGCCACGGCAATCCGCTGATCGAGATTGGACTCATCACCGCTTCCATCGGGTCGCTCGTCATCATCGCTATCCCAACGCTCAACGCGATCTGGTACACCGACGACGTCCCGGCCGAATCCGTCCCGACGTCGAAGCTTTCCGTCTGGTATCCCCGCGTCGAAGGCACGCGCGAGAATTACGCCAAGGCCGTCGAAGAGCAGGTGCTCGAGGTCGACGTCATCGGCAAGCAGTGGTGGTTCCGTTTCGAATACCCGCAACTCGGCCTCACCAACGACGCCAAGCATTCCATCCCGAACGAGATGGTGATCCCCAAGGGCGTTGCCGTCCGCATCAATCTCCGCTCCGAGGACGTCATCCACTCCTTCTGGGTGCCCAAGCTTGCCGGTAAGGTCGACCTCATGCCGGGCCGCAAGAACCACATGTGGCTGCAGGCCGACAAGACGGGTCATTATTACGGCCAGTGCGCCGAGTTCTGTGGCGACTCGCATGCCTACATGCTTTTCCGCGTCGAAGTCCTCGAGCCCGCCGATTTCGCCAAGTGGGTCCAGAAGCAGAAAGCTCCCGCTGAGCCCGTCGCCGCTGGTACTAAGGCCGATAAGGGCAAGGCCCTCTTCGCCGCCAAGAGCTGCGTCATGTGCCACAACGTCGGTGGCCACTTTGGCGCCGGCGCTTTCGGCCCGGACCTCACTCACCTCGCCTCGCGCAAGTCGCTCGCCGGTGCCTGGATGGATAACCGTGATCCCAAGGCCCAGCTCGCCCTCGAGCAGAAGACGAACAACACTGAGTCCTCGGTCGAAGTCGACCGCGCGACGCTTAAGGCCAACCTCATCAAGTGGATTGGTTCTTCCGGAGTCGCGCACGGCGCCGACGGCAAGCTGACCAAGGACGTTAAGCCCGGTAACCGCATGCATTATTACAAGATGTTCAACGTGGCTGGCCTCCGTGAGACCAACCAGAAATTCACCGCCGAGGAACTCGATGACCTCGCTGAATACCTCCTCACCCTGAAGTAAACCTTCTCCCACTTTCACACCCATGTCCCACGATTCCCATCACGCTCCGGTCGCCTGCAAGACCGAGCTGGCGCCCGAGCGCAGTGACCTCGGCCTCATCCGTCCTGACCGCACGACCGGCTGGATCGACTGGTTGACGACCGTCGACCACAAGAAGATCGGCATCCTGTATGGAGCGTTCGCCATGTTCTACTTCCTCGTGGGCGGCGTCGAAGCCCTCGCGATCCGCACCCAGCTGGCCCGCCCGGATAACGACTTCGTCACGGCGCGTATGTACAACCAGCTGTTCACCATGCACGGCACGACGATGATCTTCCTCGGCGTCATGCCCCTGTCGGCCGCGTTCTTTAACTTCCTCGTGCCGCTGCAGATCGGCGCCCGCGACGTCGCCTTCCCGCGCCTCAACGCGTTCTCGCTCTGGACCTTCGTGTTCGGCGCCTTCGTGCTGAACGCCTCGTGGTTCTTCGAGTTCGCGCACCTCGCCGGCTGGTTCAACTCCTTCGATTGGCACAAGGCGCTCGTCTA
Organism: Opitutales bacterium; assembly: GCA_044232865.1. Lineage (GTDB taxonomy): Bacteria > Verrucomicrobiota > Verrucomicrobiia > Opitutales > UBA953 > UBA953. Next base: position 4,426 of record JBIILC010000077.1, read on the forward strand.
CACCGACTTCGCCCCGGCCAATGGTTGGTTCAGCTACGCGCCGCTCTCCGGCACCTTCGGCCAGAACGGCCAGGCGCTGCGCTTCACCGGCGTCGGTACCGACTTCTGGATCATCGGCATCCAGGTCCTCGGCATCGCTTCGCTCGCGGCCTCCTTCAACTTCATCTGCACCATCATCAACATGCGCGCCAAGGGCATGACCATGATGCGCCTGCCGGTGTTCACCTGGATGACGCTCGTCACCGCGGTGCTCATCATCTTGGCCTTCCCGGCCATCACCGTCGCCCTGATCGAGCTCATGTTCGATCGCACCTTCGGCGCCAACTTCTTCAACCCCTCGGCCGGCGGTCAGCCCGTCCTGTGGCAGCACCTCTTCTGGATCTTCGGCCACCCCGAAGTGTACATCCTCGTGCTCCCCGCGATGGGTATCGTCTCGGAAGTTCTCCCGACCTTCTCCGGCAAGTCGCTCTTCGGTTACCCGATCATCGTCTTCTCTGGCGCCGTCATCGGCTTCCTCGGCTTCGCTGTCTGGAGCCACCACATGTTCACCACTGGCCTGGGCCCTGTGCCCACCGCTGCGTTCTCGCTCCTGACGATGGCCATCGCTGTCCCGACGGGCGTTAAGATCTTCAACTGGCTCGGCACGATCTGGGGCGGTCGTATCCGCTTCACCCCGCCCATGGTTCTCGCCCTCGGCTTTATCTGGATGTTCATGTGCGGCGGCTTCTCCGGCGTCATGCACTCCGCGGCCCCCGCCGACTCCCAGCAGCAGGATAGCTACTTCGTCATCGCGCACTTCCACTACGTGCTCCTCGGCGGCGTGCTCCTCGGCCTCATGGCTGGCCTCTACTTCTGGTTCCCGAAGATCTTCGGCCGCATGCCGAACGCCCCGATCGCGTACATCGCCTCGGGCTTGGTCATCCTCGGGTTCAACGTCGCCTTCGGTCCGATGCACTACCTCGGACTGGCCGGCCAGCCGCGCCGTACGCACACCTACCACGCGGGCAATGGCTGGGAGCAGTGGAACTACGTCGCCACCATCGGCGCCTACATTCTCGGCATCGGCGTCGCTCTGGCCTTCGTCAACCTCGTGTGGACGGCTTTCCGCGGCAAGAAGTGCTCTAACGATCCGTGGGATGGCCGCACGCTCGAGTGGTCGCTGCCTTCCCCTGTGCCGGAATACAACTTCGCCCAGGCGCCCATCGTCGCCACGCGCGACGCCTTCTTCGAAGACAAGCATGGTACCAAGCGCATCGGCTCCGAGCCTGACGGCGGCGAGGCTGGCGTCCACATGCCCAGCCAATCCTGGATGCCGCTCGTGGCTTCCGCGGGCTTCCTCTTCATCGGCTTCGGTATGCCGATGATGGCGATGGGTGTCCCTCATGCCGGCTGGCTCGTTATCGGTGGACTCGGCGTCCTCTTCCTCGGCATCTGGCTCTGGGCCCTCGAAGGTCCGGGCGGCTACATGCTCAAGACCCCCGCCGCCTCCGGTACGCCGGTTCCGACCGAGACCGTCGCCCACTGAGCGTCTTCCTCTCCTTAATATAAATTCTGACCTCCATGTCTGACACCGCCGCCGCGCACGAAGCGCCCACGTCCACCGGAATCGACCACAAGAAGCTCATCATGTGGCTCTTCCTGGCTTCGGACTGCATGTTCTTCGGGACGCTCATCTCGACGCACCTGCTCTACCGCAAGCTCTTCCCCGCCGGCTTCACCGACGCCGAAGGCCATCAGCGCTTCATCCAGAACCTGTTCAACATCGAGCTGACATCCTTCTCGACGTTCATCCTGCTGATGTCCTCGTTCCTGATGGCGCTCGCGGTCTCCGCGATGCACAAGGGCCAGATCAAGTCCTTCCGCCGCAATGTTCTGGGCGTGATCTTCTTCGGCCTGATCTTCCTGGGCTGCCAGGTCTACGAGTTCACCCACTTCTACCACGAAGGCCTGACCATCCAGAATAGCGTCCTCGGGTCGACGTTCTACGTCCTGACCGGTACGCACGGTACGCACGTCGCCATCGGCGTACTCTGGCTCATCATGATGTATTTCTACAGCTTCACGGGTAAGCTCGGCGGCCACATGGGCGCCCTCGACGTCGAAATCGCGGGCCTCTACTGGCACTTCGTCGACATCGTGTGGATCATCATCTTCACCGCGGTCTACCTCGTTGAATACCTCGGGCCGAACGGCATCTGGGGCACGGGTCTCCCGGCCGTCGCCAAGTAATTCTTCTTTCCGACCATGTCCTCTTCTCACGAAGCCGCTCCCAGCCCTGACTTCCTCGCCGAGGAGGT
>JBIILC010000028.1:0-21513 GCA_044232865.1 Opitutales bacterium
GGTGATGTCATGCCGCCCAAGGCCGAGAAGCCGATGACCGAGAAGCAGAAGGAGGCCCTTTACGCTTTTGTGGAAGGACAGCCTATCCCCGATGAACTCGCCAAGGCCGCCATAGCCGACACGAAAGCAGCCCTAACGGCCGCCAAGGCCGCCCCGAAGGCCAAGAAGTAAGTTTTCTTTTGCCCAGCCCCCTTACCCCACCCTTTATCTCAGACACCCCAATGAAACTCCGTTCCCTCCTCGCGCTGGCGCTCCTCGCCGGCCTGACCACCTCGCTCTCGGCTGAGCAGAAACCTCTCCGCGTCCTCGTCGTCGCCGGCGGCTGCTGCCACGACTATGCCAACCAGAAGGAATTCCTGAAGAAGGGTATCGAAGCCCGCGTCAACGCCACCGTCGAAGTCGCCTACGATCCGACCAAGACCACCAAGCCGCTCTTCGAACTCTTCAAGAACCCGGACTGGGGTAAGAACTACGACGTCGTCGTCCACGACGAGTGCGCCGCGGATATCACCGACCAGGCCTACGTCGCCAACATCGTCAACGCCCACAAGAACGGCCTGCCTGCCGTAAACCTCCACTGCGCGATGCACAGCTACCGCTGGGGTAACTACAAGGAGCCAGTGAAAGCCGGCGCCGATAACGCCAGCTGGTTCGAGATGCTTGGCCTGCAGTCCACCGGTCACGGCCCGCAGCAGCCGATCGCCATCACCTTCACCGACAAGGATAGCCCGATCGTGAAAGGCCTCGCTGATTGGACCACCGTCAACGAAGAGCTCTACAACAACGTCCAAATTCTGACCGCGAAGACCCTCGCCCAGGGCACCCAGAAGGTCCCGGAACGTAAGGACAAGAAGGGCAAGGTCACCCCGGCCCAGGAAGTCACCGCCGTCGTCGTCTGGACCAACGAGTTCGGCCCGAAGAAGACCCGCATCTTCAGCACCACAATCGGCCATAACAACGCCACCGTGGAAGACGCCCGCTACCTCGACCTCGTCGCCCGCGGCCTGCTCTGGTCCGTCGACAAGCTCGAAGCCGACGGCAAGGCTTCCGCTGGCTTCGGCAAGTAAGCCTTTAGGATACGCAACGAAAGCCCCGGGCCTCCGGGGCTTTTTTGTGCCTGCCTGTTACGCGATACGCCGTTAAACCTACCCCTACCCCAATCCCACTCCCTACCCCTTAAAACCCCATGCGCCTCCTCGCTCTCCTCGCCTTCACCACGTCGGCCTTTGCCGCCGAAACCCTGCCGCTCTGGAAAGGCGATGCGCCCGAAGGCGACGGCAAGTTCTCCGACTCGTCGAAGGCGAAGCTCACCGTGCGCCTGGCTGACAAACCCAATGGCGCCGCGATCGTGATCTGCCCGGGCGGCGGCTACGGCGGCTTGGTGACCAAGGGAGAAGGCCATGGCATCGCGGCCTGGCTAAATTCCCACGGCATCGCTGGCATCGTGCTCGAATACCGCCTGCCGGCCGGTCGCCCTTACGTCCCGCTGCTCGATGCTCAGCAAGCGATCCGCACCGTCCGCGCCAACTCGGCGCAATGGAAGATCGACCCCAAGAAGATCGGCATCATCGGCTTCTCCGCCGGTGGCCACCTCGCTTCGACCGCGACCGTGCACTTCGAGACGATCGAGACACGCGCACCCAACGCCATCACCGGCCAGAGTAGCCGTCCAGATTTCTCAATCTTGATCTACCCGGTCATCAGCATGGATGAAAGCGTACACCGCGGCTCCAAGAAGAACCTGATGGGCGAAAATCCCGCCGCTGGTCTGCCGGATTATTTCTCCAGCCAGAAGCATGTGAAGGCCGACACCCCGCCCTCCTTCCTAGCCCATGCGCTCGACGATAAAGTAGTGCCCATCGAAAATAGCCGCATGTTCTACGCCGCGCAGCAGAAGGCCGGCCTCCCGACCCATCTGGTCGAACTCCCCAACGGCGGCCACGGCCTCAACGGCTACAAGGGACCGTCTTGGGATAAGTGGCAGGCAGATTCCCTGCTTTGGCTCAAAGAAATCAAGGTCCTCCCCTGAGATCCATTAAGGACTTCAAATCAGACAGGAAACCTCCCATAAAACCCTTCCCCACATGAAATCCCTCCTCCTCGCCCTGCTCGCCACCGGCTCCCTCTTCGCAGGCGAAAAGGCCACCCTTACGCTCGCCGACTTCACCGACCTCAACGGCGCCGCTCCCGCCGGCGGCTGGCAGACCCAAGAAGGTGGCGTCATCCATCTCGCCGCCCAGAAGGGAACCGGTGCGCTGATTTCGAAGAAGGAATACACGAACTTTGAACTCACCTGGGAATGGCGCCTCGACGCCGCCGGTAACAACGGCATCAAGTATTGGGTCACCAACATCAAGGACGCCAAGGGCAAGGGCGAGTGGCTCGGCATCGAGTACCAGATGATCGACGACGATAAGCACCCCGACGGACTCAAGGGCGGCAGTCACAACACCGGCTCGATCTACGACATCATCGATTCCGCCAAGGATAAGGCGAAGAAGCCCATCGGCGAATGGAACCAGAGCCGCATCGTGGTGAAGGAGGGCAAAATCGAGCATTTCCTCAACGGCAAGCCCTGCGCCTCGGCCGACACGAAGTCCGACGAATGGAAGGCAGCGATCGCGAAGAGCAAGTTTAAGAACAAGAAGGGCTTCGGCCCCGGCCAGGGTAAGCTCATGCTCACCGAGCACGGCGACCCCTGCTGGTTCCGCAACATCGTCGTCACCGAACTCTGAGCTTCGCTCAGACGGAAAACAAAGGGCGCCTAACGGGCGCCCTTTTTCGTGCCCGCTTACGCGCCGAGCTTGATTCGCAGTCCGTCGTAGCAGAGGCCGACCTTTGGGTGCGTCTTGTGCAGCTGGGCCATCGTGGTCTCGTAATTGATCTGAAACGTCATGTGCGTGAGCAACGCCCGCTTGGCGCGCAGGTCGTGCGCGGCCTGACAGGCTTCGGCGACCGTCATGTGCGTCGGGTGCGGATTCGGGCGGAGGCCGTCCAAGATTGCGAGGTCGGCGTGCTCGCCCAGTTCGAGCGACTTCTCGGTCATCGCACGACAGTCGGTATAATAGGCGAACTTCATACCCGTCGAGGGTTCCTCGAAGACGAGGCCCAGCGTGGATTCGTTCCCGTGCGGCAGAAGCGTTGAACGAATGATGCCGCCGCCAGGCAGGACGAGCTTCGAGGGCATCAGGCTTAGGCTCAACGAAACATAGCCCGAAGCCTGCGGCTTGCCGACGGCGTAGGGAAAGATGGCCTTGATTCGCTCGAGGCCGACCTCGGTCGAGTAGGTCGGTATGGCCGCCCCACCCTTGTTCGTGCAAAATTGACGGAGGTCATCCATGCCGAGGACGTGATCGGCGTGGCCGTGAGTCAGGATGAACGTATCGACCTCGCGGACATCATACTTCAGGCACTGCGTCCGAAATTCCGGGGAAGCATCGACCTGGACGTGATGGCCTTCGATGACCACGTGGACGCTCGTGCGGGCCCGCCAGTTACGCGGGTCCTTCAGGTCGAGACCCGGGTTGTCATGGGCGGGCAAGGGACAGCCCTGCGAAGTGCCGCAGCCCATGATGAGGATTTCCATGAGGCCCAACGTGGACGGACCCGAGAAAAAGACAAGCGGTCAACCCAGCAACGTCTTCATCATCCGCGCCCGATGGGGTCCATTGATGGTGTCGTGCAAGGTATGCCGGTCGAGCACGGCGTAAAATTCGCGGAGCGCCTGGCCGACGATGCCCTTCAACTGACAACTCCCATTAATCGGACACGTATTCGTGGCCGGATCAAAGCATTCGAGAATCGCCGGTTGCTCCTCCGTCTCGCGCACCAAGCGGCCGATACGGATTTCTTGGGGCGTCCGGGCCAGCGTGATGCCGCCATTCCGACCGCGCCGGGTCTCAAGATAACCCAATTGGGCGAGACGTTGCACCACCTTGGCGAGGTGATGCCGGGAGATGCCGTAGGCCTTCGTCACTTCATCCAGTTGAAAAGACTCCCCCTTCAGCGCCCCATACATGAGCACCCGGAGGGAGTAATCACTGAAAAGACTGAGCTTCATCAGGCCGCCCCAGCCTGCCCCCTCCGAAAGCCGAGTCAAGGGCCCCCATTAGGCGCTTGCTTTAAACAAGTATTATTAATACTTGTTTAAGCCTACTCCCACCCATGAAATCTCCCTCCCTCCTCCTCGCCCTCTTATCGGTGCTCCTCCTGACCGGCTGCGGACAGAAAGCCGCCGTCACCTACGTCTATGAAGATGTAACGTACACCTTCGCCGACGAGTCCGCTCGGGCGAAATTCCAAGCCGACCGCGAGAAGAGCCTCTATCACCGACTGGGCGGCAAAGCGGCCGTCGAAGCGGCCGTGGATAAGTTCTACGTCAAGGTCTTGGCCGATAAGCGCATCAATCATTTCTTCGAAGATATCAACATGACGACCCAGCACCGGAGACAGAAAGCCTTCCTCTCCGCCGCGTTCGGCAGTCCAGTCGCCTGGAAGGGCAAGGATATGCGCCGCGCCCATGAAGATATGAAACTGACAGAGGTACACTTCAACGCTGTCGCCGAAAACTTGCAGAAGACGCTCGAGGAAATGAAAGTCCCGCAGCCCCTGATCAGCGAAGTGATGACCATTGCGGCCAGCACCAAAGACGCCGTCCTTAACCGTAAGCCTGCCGGGAAGTAAGCTCGCCCGCTCCCCCTAAGCCGCGACCCCCTTGGGTGCGCGGCTTTTTTGTGCCTTCAAGGCCTCCCCGCCCTTTCTATGGCCTAACCTTTCACCCTCTCCTGCCTTGTCTCCCGCCCCTCCCTCCCTTCTCCTTCCCATCCCGTGTTCGCCAACCTCACCGACAAACTTACCAAGGCCCTCCGCGACCTCCGGGGGCTCTCGAAGCTCTCCGAAGAGAACATCGCCCCAGCCCTGAACGAGGTCCGCTCGGCGTTGATGTCCGCCGACGTCAATTTCAAGGTCGCCAAGGACTTCACCGAACGCGTCAAGGTCGCCTGCCTCGGCCAAGCAGTAATCGAGTCCGTCAACCCGGGCCAGATGGCCGTCAAGATCGTCTCCGACGAGCTCACGAAGCTCCTCGGCGAAGGCGAACGCCCGATCGACCCTCGCCGACCGTTGCGCATCCTCCTGGTCGGCCTCCAGGGCTCCGGCAAGACGACCAGCGCCGCCAAGCTCGCCAAGCATCTCGTGAAGAAGGAAGGCATCCGCAAGCCCTCCCTCGTTGCCGCCGACTTGCGCCGCCCCGCGGCCATCGACCAGCTCGAGACCCTCGCCAAGAACGAAGGCTTCGACTTCCGCTCCGACCGCGCCGCGACCGATGTCGCCGCGATGGTGGGCCGCCTGGTCAAGGAAGCCGAAGCCGCTGCCGCGGACCTCGTCATCGTCGACACCGCCGGTCGCCTGCAGATCGACGGCGACCTGATGGAGGAAGTCCGCCGCGTCCGCGACGCCTTCCAGCCGCACGAGGTCTTCCTCGTCGCCGACGCCGCCCTCGGCCAGCAGGCCGTCGACGTGGCCGCCAAGTTCCACGAATCCACGCCGCTCACGGGCATCATCCTGACCAAGCTCGACGGTGATGCCCGCGGTGGCGCGGCGCTGTCGATGAAGTCCGTCACGGGCGTCCCGATCCGCTACATGGGCACGGGTGAGAAGTCCTCGGACTTCGACACGTTCCACCCCGACCGCATGGCCCAACGTATCCTGGGCATGGGCGACGTCGTCTCCCTCGTCGAGAAGGCCCAAGAGGTCGTCGACCACAAGGAAGCCGAACGCCTCGCCGAGAAGATGAAGAAGGCCGACTTCGACCTCGAGGACTTCCTCGCGCAGATGTCGCAGATGAAGAAGATGGGCCCGCTCGGCGACATCATGAAGATGATGCCTGGCATGGGTAACGTCCAGGTCGGCGCTAAGGAAGAGAAGCACCTCGCCAAGACCGAAGCCATCGTGCTCTCGATGACCAAGAAGGAACGTCGCAATCCCGAAATTCTCAACGGCTCCCGTCGTCTCCGCATCGCCAAAGGCTCCGGCACCCAGGTCAGCGACGTCAACGCGCTGATCAAACAATTCTCCCAGATGCGCGACATGATGCGCATGATGAAGGGCGGTAAGGGCAAGGAACTCATGCGTCGCATGGGCCAGATGGGTGGCGGTCGCGGCGGCATGCCCGGTGGCGGCTTCCCTGGCGGCGGCTTCCCTGGAATGCGCTGAACACCATGTCCAAGATGATTCCCTTCGACCCGGCCCTGCTCTCCCGTCCGGGCTGGATCTTCGACTGCGACGGTACGCTCGCGGCCTCCATGTGGATTCACCACCGCAGCTGGACGCACATCGTAAGCAAGCAGCTCGGCCGGCCGTTCGACTTCCCCTGGCCCCTTTTCTGCTCTATGGGCGGCATGTCCGCCGTTGACACCTGCAAGCGCCTGAAGGCCGATTTCGGCTTCGACCTGAACGTCGAGCAGCTCCTCGCCGACGGCCATGAGTTCCTCGAGGAGCACCTCGCGAAGGATGTCACCGCCCGCACGGAAGTCGTCGCCGTCGTCCACCATGTCCGTGGCCTCGGCCATAAGACCGCCGTCGCCTCCGCCGGACGTCGCGACCACGTATTTACCACACTTAAGCAGATTGATATCACGCATCTCTTCGATGCCATCATCACCGCCGAGGACGCCGTGCGCTCTAAGCCGCACCCTGACCTCTTTCTCGCCGCGGCGGACCGCCTCGGCCTGAAGCCCGCCGACTGCGTCGTCATCGAAGACAGCCCGCGCGGCAAGGAAGCCGCCGACGCCGCCGGGATGCCCTGCATCTTGGTGGAGCCGGCATAATGAGAGGGGACACGTGGGCACGGTGACACGTGGACATGGGGGATATTAGTAAAGGAATCCTTTAGGGGAGGATAGGGATTCAAAGTCCGATGAATGCGGTGCGTTGAATCAGCAAGGCAGACAACATCAGCGGCGATGAATACCCCCAAGCCGCTCGGAAAGGTTAACTCCTATCGCGACCTCGTCGTCTGGCAGAAGTCGCGATCGCTTGCGACCGAAGCCTATCGACTCTGCCTGACTCCATCTTTTGAACGACACCGTGGGCTGTCCGATCAGATCATGCGTTCAGCAGTCTCTATCCCTTCGAATATCGCGGAAGGAGACGAGCGAGGGACGAATAAAGACGCCCTACGCTTCCTCCAGATCGCCCGCGGCTCGCTCGCTGAACTCGAGACGCAGCTGAGTATCGCCGAAGCCATCGGCATCATTCCCCAGCCAGTGGTCGTCAAAATAGCGGCACAGCTTGACGAAGTCGCCCGCTTACTAGGCGGCACCATCAAGATGCGGAAAGCCCGGGAAGAAACAGATGGGAGATGACCCCGTCACCCCTCTACCCAGCCCCATGTCCACGTGTCACCGTGCCCACGTGCCCCCTAACTGAAGTTACTTCTTCAGCTTCGCGCAGAAACGACCGAGGCGCTCGAGGCCTTGGGCGATCACCTGGTCGGAGGTCGCGTAGCTGAGGCGGATGTAGCCTTCGGAGCCGAACGCGGAACCGGGGACGACGGCCATCAGCTCTTCCTCGAGGAGGCGGTCAGCGAACTGCGTGGAGGTCAGGCCGAACGACTTGATGTTCGGGAAGAGATAGAACGCGCCCTGCGATCGGTAGCAGGTCAGGCCAGGGATGGCGTTGAGGCCGGCGAGGAGGTTGAGCCGACGCTTGTCGAAGACGGCACCCATCTCAGCAAGGGAGGCCTTGGCCTTGTCGGGGTGCTGGTGCACCGCGAGGGCGCCGAACTGTGCGAAGGTGGTGGCGTTAGACGAAATCTGGCTCTGCAGGTCAGCCACGGCGGCGGCGAGGGTCTTGTCCGAGGCGACGAGGGTGCCGAGGCGCCAGCCGGTCATGGAGTAGCTCTTGGCGTAGCCGGAGACGGTGATAGTCAGGCGGGCGGCTTCAGGCGAGAAGGTCGCCGGGCTGCAGGTGGTCTGGCCGTCATAGACGAGGTTCTCGTAGATCTCGTCGGACATGATCCAGACGTTGGCTTTCACGCAGATGGCCACGAGGGCTTCGAGCTCGGCGCGGGAATAGACGGCGCCCGTCGGGTTGGACGGGCTGTTGATGATGACCATGCGCGTCTTCGGCGTGAGCGCGGCGGTCAGCTGGGCCGGGGTGATCTTGAAACCAGTGACGTCTTCGGCGTTCACGACGACGGGCTTACCTCCAGCGAGCTTCACCATCTCAGGGTAGCTGACCCAATACGGAGCCGGGATGATGACTTCGTCACCGGCGCTGATGGTGGCGAGGATGGCGAGGTAGCAGGACATCTTGCCGCCCGGAGAGACGACGACGTTGGCGTCGGCGATACCGGTGAAGCCGCGACGGGTGTAGTCTTCGGCGATGGCCTTACGGAGAGCAGGGATGCCCGGCGTGGGGGCATACTTGGTCTGGCCGTCGGCCAGGGCCTTGGCGCAGGCATCCTTGATGAACTGCGGGGTATCGAAGTCGGGCTCGCCGACGCCGAAGCCAACGACGTCCTTGCCGGCGGCCTTGAGGGCCTTCGCCTTGGCATCGACAGCGAGGGTCGGTGAAGGGGCGACGTTACGGGCCCAGGAGGAGAGAGCGGGATTCGACATGGCTTAGAGCCCCCACGCAAAGGACTCCCGGCAGATTGGCAAGACTGAGTGAAAACGAGGGCCCGAGGGCCGGAGGGCATGAGGGCCGGAGAGACCGTAAAGATACGGGTGGCACAAGGCCGCCGCAGGGCGGCCCAAGGTAGGGGCGTGGCTACGCCGCGCCCTCCTTCTATGGAGTGCAAGGCAAAGCCTTGCCCCTACCAGCGTTCGCCCTGCGGCGAACAAGAATGTGCCACCTGAAACGACTTCCCTGCTCGTCTCAGATATCGATGGCGTCGTCCTTGGGCTGTTTGGCTTGCCCGCCCGGGAACGATCCGCCCTGGGCATTATCGATACCGGAAAAGGAAGCGAAGACCGAGCCCACGGTAATAACCAAAGAGGCGAGCCACGGCGACATCAGTGGTACGCCTAGCAACTTACAGACCAGCCAGAGCATGATGACATTTGTGACGAACATCAGGCCGAAGCTACCCAAGACCTGCATCAGCAAGCGCGGCAGGCGAAGAATCAGGAGGAATGGAAGCGAAACCAGCATGATGATTACCATCACCAAGGGGCGGACGATGATATTGACGAAACCAAGCAGGAGGGCGATCCAAAGGACGTCCCAGTAGTTTCCTCTGAGATTCAAAAAATGCAGCCGGTCGCACAACAAGATGGTCAATGGGAGCGCGAAGACTCGGGCAATTAGAAGCAAACAACTCATCTATACGTCAATGGCGTAGGAAAAGGCATACGATTGACGCAGTCCAGCGTCAATCGTCGCCATGCCAACCAGATACTAGTCCTTAGCGGGCGTGGCGGACGTCCTCTCCGGAGAGGAGGAAGATGACCTGTTCGGCGATATTCTTGGAATGATCGCCGATGCGCTCGAGGGCCTTAGAGATGAAGATCAACTCGACGTGGGAGGCGGACACCTTGGTGGAGTCACCGGCCTTGCCGAAGAGTTCTTCATAGTTCTTACGATTCAAAGCGTCGATTTCAGCATCACGCACGAGGACCAGCCGAGCCTTGGCAATGTCGCCTTCGATAAAGCTGTCGAGTGCGAGGCGCAGGACTTCGCAGGCGATGATACCTTCGGCGGGGACGTGCAGGAGGTTCTTCAGGGGACCGCGCTCAGAGATGACCATCGCGCGCTTGGCGATGACCGAAGCCTCGTCGGCGATACGTTCGAGGTCATGGCCGATGTCACGGGCGGCGAGGAGCAGGCGGACGTCGCTACCCATCGGACCAAAGAGGGTTAGGTAGCGCATGATTTCACGGTCGACGCGCTTCTCGAGCTCATCGACACGGTCATCCATACCGCGGACCTGCAGGGCCAAAGAATCGTCGCCGGTCTCGACGGCGCGGAGCACCAGGCGGGACATGTCGAGCGAGCGCTCGCCCATCAGGATGAGATCGTCCCGGAGCTGGCGGAGTTCGTCGTGGAAGAAGCGTTGCATGATAGTATTTATTAAAGGATCAACCGAAACGGCCCGAGATGTAGGCCTCGGTCTGGGCCTGCGACGGGTTCATGAAGATCTTCTCGGTGGTATCGTATTCGATCTGCTTGCCGAGGTAGAAGAAGGCCGTGCGGTCCGACACACGGGCGGCCTGCTGCATCGAGTGGGTCACGATCACGATCGTGAACTGCTCCTTGAGCTCGTGGATGAGCTCTTCGATCTTGCCGGTGGCGATCGGGTCAAGGGCCGAGCAAGGCTCGTCCATCAGCAGGATCTCGGGGCGATTGGCGATGGCGCGAGCGATGCAGAGACGCTGCATCTGGCCGCCGGACAGGCCGAGGGCGCTGTCGTCGAGGCGGTCCTTCACTTCGTCCCAGAGGGCGGCCTTGCGGAGCGAGGTCTCGCAGGCTTCCTCGAGCACGGCACGGTCGCGGACGCCGACCACCCGGAGGGCGTAGACGACGTTCTCGAAGATGGACTTCGGGAAAGGGTTGGACTTCTGGAAGACCATGCCAACGCGGCGACGAAGGGAGATGACCTCCAGGCCGGGGTCATAGATCGAACGCCCATTGATGGTGATATCCCCTTCGTGACTGATGCCATCGACGAGGTCGTTCATACGGTTCAGGTTGCGGAGCAGCGTCGACTTGCCGCAACCGGACGGACCAATGAAGGCGACCACCTGGCGCTCCGGGATGTCGAGGGAGATGGCGTCGAGGGCCTTCTTCTGGCCATACCAGAAACCGTAGTCCTTGATGGTGATATAGTCCTTGCGGCCTTCGCGTTCGGTGGCGGGGCGGACCTTGATGCGTGAGGAGGAGGGAGGGTTCATGATTTGGGGCATGAGGTAGTTTGTTTTTAGAAGGAGGCGCCCTTGAAGCGAGCGCGAAGGCGGTTGCGAATCGTTATCGCACCAATATTCAGGCAGACAATCAGGACGATGAGCAGGAGCGTGGTCGCAAAGACCATCGGGCGGGCCGCGTCGGAGTCCGGCGACTGGAAGCCGAGGTCGTACACGTGGAAGCCCAAGTGCATGAACTTGCGGTCCATATGGAGGAATGGCGCAGTGCCATCGAACGGCAATGTCGGGGCGAGCTTCACGACACCTACCAGCATCAGCGGAGCGACCTCCCCTGCCCCACGGGCCATGGCGAGGATGACCCCAGTCAGGATGCCTGGGGCGGAAGCGGGAAGCAGAATCTCGCGGATGGTCTGCCACTTGGAAGCACCAGTGGCCAAGGAAGCTTCGCGCATCCCGCGGGGGACGGCGGCCAGGGCTTCTTCCGTGGCGACGATGACCACAGGGAGGGTCATCAGGGCCAGTGTCAGGGAGCACCAGAGCAGCCCGCCCGTACCGAAGACAGGCGTATTGTTATTATATTTCAGCTGGTCGGCGAAGAAGAGCTGGTCGATCGAACCGCCGAGGACGTAGACGAAGAAGCCTAGGCCGAAGACGCCGAAGACGATGGACGGGACCCCGGCGAGGTTGTTCACGCTAATGCGCACGACGCGTAGGACGGGACCATTCTGGGCGTATTCGCGAAGATAGATGGCGGTGATGACGCCGAAGGGCGTGACCATCAGGCTCATGAACACCGTCATCACCAGCGTGCCGAAGATGGCCGGCATCAAGCCACCCTCAGTGTTAGCCTCACGAGGCTCGTGGAAAATGAACTCTCCGAGACGGGAGAAGAAGAGCTGCACGCGGCCCCACGTGTCGAGGCGGTTAGGGAACCAGGCGCGGATGACTTGGGTGAGCGGGACGACGACCTCACGGCCGGCGGAGTCCTTGGAGACGAGCGAAGCCACGGCCCCACCCTCGACGACCTTTTTGGCCTCGGCCTGCAGGGTAGCGAAACGTTCTTCCAGTCCAGCAATTTGGCGGCGGCGATCGGTGATCTCATCGGCCAGCTTCAGATCCTCCGCACGGCGCAGGGCTACGCGGGCCTCATCCATCTCGCTGTTCACATCGCCGATTCGATGGCGGGTGATTTCAACCAGCTTCTCGCGGACGGCAGAAGCCGCGGCGACTTCGACCTGGAAGGCGGCTTCGAAAGCGGGGTCTGTCGCCGCGATCAGCTTACCGTCGGACTTGCGAAGGGTCTGCGGACGAACGAAGGCTGGGCCGTTCTCGACACGCTCCAGACCAAGCACATCAGCGGGGAAGCTCTCGGACTTGATCTTGGCTTCGTCGACCCAGAGATAGGAATTACCATTCAGCTCGCGGAGGCCGACCTGATACTGGAGCTCGTAGCGGGGGTGGTCAGCAGGCGAGCCAGCCCGGATGCGGCGCTGAGCGAGCTGACCGATGATGGTGCGGCCGTCGTCGACCTGTGCGACCGGGACCTGAGGGGCCCAAAAGACCGTGACGCCGTTCAGGATGACCAGGGACAGCAAGCCAATGACCATGCCGAGGCCGATGATCAGGCCGAGGCCGGTAAACCAGACCCAAGGTTCGCCGCGGGGCGTGCTACTATCGGAAGAGGAGGCCATGGCTTAGACGACTTTGTAGCGCTCACGTAGGCGCTGGCGGAGGATTTCCGCGAGAGTGTTGATCACGAAGGTGAGCAGGAAGAGGCAGCAGGCGCCGAGGAAGAGCGCGCGATAGTGGGTGTGGCCGACAGCGGCCTCCGGTAGCTCGACGGCGATGTTGGCCGAGAGCGTGCGCATGCCGCTGAAGGGGTTGGCTTCCATCACCGCGGTATTACCCGTGGCCATGACGACGATCATCGTCTCGCCGATGGCGCGTCCGAAGCCGATCATGACACCCGAGACGATGCCCGAGATGGCGGTCGGGACCACCACACTCCAGACCGTCTGCCAGCGACTGGCGCCGAGGGCGAGGGAGCCGGAGATCAGGGAGTTCGGGACGTTGGAAAGGGAGTCTTCGGCGATCGTGAAGACGATCGGGATGACGGCGAAGCCCATGACGAAGCCGACCACGAGGGAATTGCGAGAGTCGTAGGTTTCTCCGGTCGTCTGGCGCCACCACTCGCGGAAGTCGGCAATCGGCAGTCCGCTCGCAGTGTCCTTCACGGTGAAGAAGGCGGCTTCGACGGCCGGACCAGCCTGCCAGGCGAAGTAAGCGCAGAGCGCGAGGAAAGGAAGGAGCCAGAGGAACTCCATGCCCGGCTTAACCTGGCGGCGGACCGGCTGCGGGAGAGCGGACCAGAGGAAGCCGGCGAACAGGGCCGCAGGAGCAAGGATGCCCACGGCGCAGAAAATCGAAATTAGCCGTGGGTCGACGAGCGGGGCGAGCCAGAGACCGGCGAGGAAGCCAAGGACCACGGACGGCAGCGAGGCCATGATCTCCATGACGGGCTTGACCACATTACGGTATTCCGGGCGAAGGAACTGGGAGACGTAAATCGCCGCGGTCAGCGCGATCGGGAGGGCGAAGAGCAGCGCAAAGATGGTGCCCTTGGCCGTACCATATAAAAGAGGGACCAGAGAATACTTCGCTTCGAACTCATCGGAGCCAGCGCTCGACTGCCAGGTGTAATCCGGACCAGTGGCGCCTTCGTACCAAATCTTACCGAAGAACGCGCCCCAGGAAGATTCTGGGTGATGGTCCACGATACTCCAGCGATGAAGCTTACCGTCGGCTGAAAGCGCGGTGAAGCGGTCGTAGTTTCCCGCGAAAGCGACCTGACGAATCTTTCCGGCAGGAGCCTCACCTTCCCAGCGGAGCGAGCCCGTGGTCATGTTGCGGATCTGCAGCTTGCCTCCGGCGACAGAGAGGTAGCACTTGTTGCCCTCGGCGGCGTAAACGCCTTCGCCGGCGCCGGCAAGGACTTCGCCGTCATGAATCTTACCCCAGCGGCGCAGGCTCTTACCGTCTGGCTGGAGCTGCGGATACATCGACCAGACCTGCTGTTCGCCCGCACGGCTCACAAAGACCACGGAAACATTGCCGAAAATCAAGCCAGACGAGGCCACGGCCTGTTCGCGTGATTCTTTGAAAGGTACGAAAGCCTGGAGGAAGGAGAAAGTGGTGCCGTCGTCGGCGTATGTGCGCACCTCGCCGGACTTGCCGACGACGATGAGCGATTCGGCCGTGGAAGGTAGGAGTACCTGTTCGACCGAAGTGGCATCGGCTGCGACCACGAACGGGGCGCTGGTGGTGACCCTGGCTTTGCCGCCGAGACCTTTGCGCTCGATCACACGAACTGCGGTGAGGAGCGGCTTACCGGCCGATTCTTGGCGGACGAGCAAGAGACGCGACTGCGGACCCTTCGCATTCCAGACGTCCACGCAAGGTACGCCTGGCTTGCCGATTACAATCGGTTCGAGGGCGGTGACCGAAGGCTCGACGGTTCGCTTGCCGGCGGCATCGAAAGTCGAACGGTAGACGACGCGCAACTCTTGGACCGACCCGTCGGAAAGGCCTAAGAAGACAAGGCCGGTACGGGGATAGCTCCGAACCGCGGTGACGCGACGATCGCCGAGCGTGGGCGACCATTCGAGGAGCTTAGAGCCATCCTTGGCCCGCTGGAAGATCACCTTGCCATCCGCTTGGACGACATAGGGGAAGTCGCCGTATTCGTCTTCACCGAAGGCGACGGCGGCGGCGGGGACAGTGAGAGCGCCCACCGGGGCGACCTTGGCGCCGGTGAAGAGCGGGAAGACCTGGAAGATCAGGAAGGCCAGCATCCCAAAGACCGCGAGCACCACGCCGACTCCGCCGATGCGGATGAGGCGCCCCATCCACCGGTCGGCGGCAAGGGTCATGGGACTCACCGTAAAACGCGATTCCGGCGCGGGCGCAGGAGCGGGCTTTTTGTCGGAAGTTTCCATTGGGTTACGGTCTGGTGTCGTTGGCTCTAATAAAGGGTAAGGCGGGGAGACCCCGCCTTGGGAGGACCCGAGACCGTACCGTCGCTCTTTTAAAACCGGCCCCGGAGGGCGTGGTGGCGACGGTACGATTTCGAGACCAAACTTATTCGGCGCTGTAGTACTTGAGCGAGGCGCGACCTTCGGCGGAGACTTCAGGAGGCAGCGGGAAGTAGCCGTCCTTGATCGTGATTTCCTGGCCCTGCTTGGAGACCACGAAGGTCATGAACTCGCTGGTGAGCTTGTCCATATCCTTGGAAGGAGCCTTGTTCACGTAGACGTACAGGTAGCGAGCGAGCGGGTAGGTGCCGTTGAGGCAGTTAGCGTAGTTCGCTTCGATGAAGGGCGAGCCGTCTTCGACAGACAGGGCGAGGGCCTTGACGCCGGAGGTCTTGTAACCGATGCCGGAGTAACCGATCGCGCCGAGGTCGGCGGCGATACCCTGGACGACGGACGAGGAACCAGGCTGCTCCTTGACGGAGGACTTGTAGTCACCATTCTTCAGGGCGGTGTCCTTAAAGAAACCGTAGGTGCCGGAAGCGGAGTTACGACCGAAGGAGGAGATGGTCTTGCCAGCGAAGGAGCCGGTCAGCTTAGCGTCACCCCAAGTGGCAACGTCCTGACCACCACGCTTGCGGGTGGAGGAGAAGATGCCGTCAACCTGAGTGAGGGAGAGACCAGGAACCGGGTTGTCCTTGTGGACGAAGACCGCAAGGGCGTCGATGGCGACGGCGATCTTGGTCGGCTTGTGGCCGAACTTACCGGCGAAGGCAGCGATTTCGGAAGACTTCATCTCGCGGCTCATCGGACCGACTTGAGCCGCACCGGAGGCGAGGGCGACAGGGGCGGTGCCCGATCCCTTACCTTCGACCTGGACATTCACGTTAGGGTAGCGGGCCTTGAAGCCTTCGCTCCAGAAAGTCATCAGGTTGTTGAGGGTGTCGGAACCGACCGAGTTCAAGTTACCCGAGACGCCAGAGGTGACAGCGTAGTCAGGGAGCTTGGGATCGACGGTGACGACATCAGCTGCGGCAGGGGCAGCGGACTGGGCGGAAGCGACAGTCGCCGTGAGGGCGAGCAGCGCGAGGGACTTGAGGGTGGTGTGCATGTGTGTGGGAAACGGGGACATCATCCCATACGATTGTTACGGTCTCGTGTCGGGAGGGTGTTTCTTGGGCAATAGCCCCCAGCCCTTCCCCACCCCCTAAATCAAGAAACCCCTTATTTCTTAAGGTATTCGCCAATCAGCTCAGCCGAACGGGCCTCCGCCTCGGCCACGGGAAGGCCACCTTTCACCCCGGGACGCTTGTGTCCAGTCTGGGTGAGCCAGGCATCACGCAGAAGCGCCGAACTTTCGCGCAGACTCTTCAGCTTCACACCTTCAGCAAACACGACATCGGATTTCCATTTCATCATCGGCGCAAGCGACTGCCACACGGCCTTTGCCATGAAGAGATGTCCCTGCTCGCCGGGATGTAGATTATCTTTCGCGTAGATGAAAGTCGGATCGGCCTTCTTCGCGGCGTCAACCGATTGATGCAGTACCGGATGAATGTCGATGACCTGCCAACCAGCGGAACGTTGCGCGACAAGCCAAGCACCGTAGGCCTCCATCACGCCGTCGTAGTTGATCGCATCCTTCGCGCGATTGTCGGGAGCATACAGTGGAGGCGTGACGATAACGATTTGGGTACCAGCGCGAATGCAGGCGTGACGCAGCTTGATGATGCCATCTTGGAAGGCCAGCTGACGCGAAGCATCGAGCGGCTGATAGATGCCATCGTTGATACCGTAGCAGGCGACGACGAGCGTCGGCTTAAATTGCGCGAGCACGCGGCCGAGGCGCTCATGCAGATCGGGACGCGGGAAGCTTCCGCCGGCATGGCCGGGCTCGGAGAGACCGGAAGTCGTCTCGCTCGAGAGACCCATGTTCACGATTGTTGCCCGAGCCATACCCTTCTGCGCGCGAATCGCGGACTCGACGTACACCGTCCAGTTGCCGCCGTAAGTGATACTGTCGCCGAGGAAGAGGACACGCGGTTCAAGCTTGTCGGCCGAAGCGCGGGCGGTGAACAGAATCAGTAGGGCGAGAAAGAGGCGTGGCATCCCTGCAGGCTGACACTTTACCGAAAGAGGTAAAAGCGGATTAAGGGACAACTTATTAACGGCCACCCACTTCCGCCTTCTCCCCGAGGGCGGACGGGCTATCGTCGGCCATCTGAACCCGCCCATCCACATCAAGGGAGCCCGCACCCACAACCTCAAGGATGTGGAACTGACCATCCCCCGTTATCAGCTGACCGTCATCACCGGGGTCAGCGGATCGGGTAAATCCTCCTTGGCCTTCGATACACTCCACGCCGAAGGCAGCCGCCAGTACCTCGAATCTCTCTCTGCCAAGGCCCGCGGCATGCTGGATTCAGCCCCGCGGCCAGACGTGGACTTCATCCGCGGCCTCTCCCCGGTCATCGCCATCGCCCAGCGCACCGGCGGCAACACGAACCCCCGCTCGACGGTAGCCACCCTGACCGAAATCGCGGACCACGCCCGCCCTCTCTGGATCATCGCCGGCGACCGCCGCTGCCTCAAAGACGGCCAACCCGTCCGCCGCCGCTCGCTCGACGACAACCTGCTCGCCCTCGAAGGCATCCCCGCCGGCACCCGCCTGATGGTCGTAGCCCCCGTCGCCAAGGACCGCCCTTCAGTCCTCCTCGAAGCCTCCGCCGACCTCGGTCGCCGCGGATTCTCGCGCGTCCGCGTCGACGGCACCGTCGCCACGCTCGAAGAAGCCTCTGGACTGCTCACCGGCCGCGAAGCCAAGCAGCTCGACGTCGTGGTCGACCGCATCGTCTCCGGACCCGATCAGCGCAGCCGCCTGGCCGACTCCCTCGAACTCGCTTTCCGCGAAGGTCGCCACCGCGCAATGGTCCTCGCCGAAAAAGACGGACGATGGGAAGAGCACGTCCTCTCGCTCCACCTCGCCTGCGAACATTGCGGCGAGACTTACGAGCCCATCAGCCCGCGCGCCCTTTCGCATAACCATCCCGAAGGCGCGTGCCCAGATTGCGGCGGCCTCGGCCGACAGATGCGCTTTCAGGAAAGCCTCTCCATCCGCGACGAAGCCCTGTCAATTCACGACGGCGTCGTGAAGCCCTGGAAATGCGCCACGCGAAAGACGCTCATCCGACGCAACGCGATCACCCGCGCGCTGGCCGAACAGGTTCCGTTCGACCTCAAGACCCCGTGGCGCGATCTGCCTAAGGCTGTGCGTGAGCTGCTGCTTCACGGCGACCCGAAACAGAAATTCCTCCTCCCGCCGCCCAAGGGGCGCAAACTCGTCGAGACCATCTGGACGGGCATGTTCACCGAACTCGAGCACGCCTACCGCACCACCACCGGTGAATCGCTCCGCCAACGCTTGCTGCAGTTCCAAGCCGGCTCCGTGTGCGCCGGCTGCCAAGGCCGCCGCCTCTCCCCCACCGCGCTCTCGTTACGACTCAACGGCAAGACGATGGCCGAGTTCCTGGGGATGACGATTCCGGCGGCGCTGGAGTTCACGAAGCAGCTCGCCACCCATCCCGGCGTGATGCCCGCCGAAGAAGCCCGTCGCGGACTCGAACAGCGTCTGTCGTTCCTGAACGACGCCGGCCTCAACTACCTCACGCTCGACCGCGAGTGCAGTTCGCTCTCCGGCGGCGAAGCCCAGCGCGTGCGCCTCGCCACGCAGCTGGGGCTCGGACTGGTCGGTGTGACGTATGTCCTCGACGAACCCAGCATCGGTCTGCACCCGAGCGACCACCAACGCCTCATCGGCTCGATCCGCGGCCTGCGCGACCTCGGCAACACGGTCCTCGTCGTCGAACATGACCGCGACATGATGCTCGCGGCCGACCATCTCATCGAGATGGGTCCGGGCGCCGGCATCGATGGCGGACGCATCGTCTTCGAAGGCACGCCTAAAGCCTGTGCCGCGCACGCGACTTCACGCACAGGCGCCTACCTTTCCGGCCGAGCCACTCTGGAAGGCATCGTGAAGCGCAAGGCTCCGGGCAAGGCGCAGCTCACCGTCAAAGGCGCCACGGAGAATAATCTCAAGGACGTCACGGCCTCTTTCCCGATTGGCGGACTCACCGTGGTCTGTGGCGTCTCCGGCTCAGGTAAGAGCACGCTCGCCATCGACATCCTGTCCGCCGCGGTCGCACGCAAGATCAACGGCGCCAAGTTCGTCCCCGGCCGTCATGCCGGCATCGATGGACTCGAGCAGATCACCGCGTTCACCGCCGTGGACCAGGAGCCCATCGGTCGCACCCCGCGCTCGAATCCCGCGACCTTCACCGGCATCATGGACCTCATGCGTGAGCTCTGGGCCGCGCTCCCGCTCGCCAAGGCCCGTGGCTACGGCCCCGGTCGCTTCAGCTTCAACGTGCGTGGGGGACGCTGCGAGACGTGTTCGGGCGAAGGCTCGGTCGCGCTCGACATGCAGTTCCTCGGCGAGACGTTCGTCGACTGCCCCAGTTGTGCCGGCCGCCGCTTCAATCGCGAGACCCTCGAAGTGCGCTTCAAGGGTCTCAGCATCGCCGATGCGCTCGGACTATCCGTCAACGAATCCGCCGAAGTCTTCCGTGCGCAGCCCAAGCTCGCCGAGAAAATCCGCACCCTCGCGGAGGTCGGGCTAGGGTACATCAAGCTCGGCCAGGCCGCCAACACGCTCTCCGGCGGCGAAGCCCAGCGCCTGAAGCTCGCCTCCGAGCTCGCGCGCCGCGATCACTCCGGCCGACTCTACGTCCTCGACGAACCGACCACCGGCCTGCACTGGGACGACATCGCAAAACTCCTCGCCCTGCTCGGCCGACTCCGCGACGCGGGTGCCACGCTCATCGTGATCGAGCACCATGCCGACGTGATCATGGCGGCTGACTGGGTGATGGAACTCGGACCGGAAGGGGGCGAGAAAGGCGGCAAGCTCGTCTACGCCGGCCTGCCCGAAGGCCTGCTCAAACAGAAGGGGTCGCCGACGGGAAGAGCGCTAGCGAAAGAGTAGATGACAGAGGGCAGATGACAGAGGACAGAAACTTCAGGCTAATCACTTAGGCGATCACATCGGATAACGGGGCTATTTCCGCATCTTCTGTCATCTGCCATCCGTCATCTGTCCTCTACGTCAGTCACATCTTCTGCGCAATCAACGCGGCAACCGCATTGAGATCTGCGACTTCGCTGTCGTTGAACTCGTAGGGCTGCATTTTACCGATGCCTAGCACGCCGATCACCTTACCATCGGCGCCGACGATCGGGACAGCAAGCGCGCCTTGGACGTTCGTCTTCTGAGCATCGGGCTTGGCGACGCCGCCGAGGTCCTCCTGGAGATTGCAGAGTTGCACGGCTTCCTTGCGCTGGGCGGCGCAACCGGCGATGCCCTTGCCGAACGGGATATTATCGATCTTCGGCAGCAGCATCGGCAGCACGTGCGGCGGGATGCCATGCTGGGTGACCAACGTGAGCAGACCTGTGGACGGATCCGTGCGATGGATCGTCCCCGTGACGCATGCGAAGTTCTCGAGTATCTTGACGAGCACGGCGTGCCAGTCGGGCTGACCGACAAGGAGTTCCGGGACACCAGCGGTAGGTTGCGACATGTTAAGAATATTAGACAACGCCCTTGGCCATGCGTTCCGTTAGCCAGGCGAGTCCGCCGGCTTCGTCGCCGAAGGCGCCGTCCAGCTGGGCTTCGAAGGCCTCGTCGAGGACCTGCGAGAACCAGCCGGCGGGCTTGTGGCCCATGGCGATGAGGTGACGGCCGAGGACGATCTTCTTCGGGGCGGTCGAGGCGACCTGCAGGGCAGCGGCGCGCTCGGCGAGCCATTCGCCATGCGGAGAAGGACCATGCATACTCGCGGTGCCGCGTCCTCGTCGGTCAGCGAGGTCCACGCGGCAGAGTCGGTCGATGCGCACGACCTTATTCGCGAGGCGGCGGACAGCGGCGTCACCGGCCCCAGCCTTGTGGAGATAATACGGCTGACCGTGCCAGCGCACGAGCGGCAGGACGGAGTCGATGAGCTTCTTCTCGTTCGTGATCTGCGCAAGGAAGCGCGGGGCAAGATTGAAGCTCTCCTCTTCGTGACCGTAGGCGTGCCAGCGGTCGTCCTTCTCCTTCTTCGTGGTCGTCGCCTTGCCGATGTCGTGCAGCAGCACGGAAAGTCCGATGATCAAGTCTTCATCGCGGTCTCCGACGCGGATTTCCGCGAAGGCGTCGAGGCACGCCAGGGTGTGATTCCAGACATCGCCCTCAGGATGCCACTCGGGATCCTGCGGGACGCCGATCATCGCATGCAGTTCCGGGTAGAACTTCGTCCAACCGCAGTCCTTCAGGAAAGTCAGGCCTACCGACGGTTTGCGGCCGCGGAGGATGAGTTTTGTCCATTCTTCCATCAGGCGTTCCGGCGGGAGATCGGACTGGGAGAGCGAGGTGCACAGCGCGACGGTCTCCGGCGCGACCGAGAATTCGAAGCGCGCGGCGAACTGCATCGCACGCAGGACGCGCAGCGGGTCTTCGGCGAACTTATCCGAGACGTGGCGGAGACGATTCGCTTTCAGGTCGGCGACGCCGCCCCAAGGGT
>JBIILC010000078.1:0-6428 GCA_044232865.1 Opitutales bacterium
ACTTCCGTCAGCCCCAAGGTCATCGACGTGCCTAATCCGGCCAGCGGCCGCACCACGATTGATGCCGTCGCCAAGGATGGCATTCAGGTGAAGGTGAAGGCCCGGGTGACCGTCCGCACTAACCTCGACCGTTTCGTTGGCGGTGCCCAGGAAGAGACCATCATCGCGCGCGTCGGCGAAGGCATCGTCACCACCATCGGCTCCTCCGAGAGTTACAAGATCGTCCTCGAGAATCCTGACCGCATTTCAAAGACCGTCCTCGAGCGCGGCCTCGATGCCAATACCGCTTACGAGATCATGTCCATCGATATCGCTGACGTCGACGTCGGCGACAACATCGGCGCGATGCTCCAAGAGGCCCAGGCCAATGCTAACAAGAATATGGCGCAGGCTCAGGCCGAAATCCGCCGCGCGGCGGCCGTCGCGCTCGAGCAGGAAATGCGTGCCCGCGTCGAAGAGATGCGTGCCCGCGTCGTCGAAGCTGAGGCTCAGATCCCGCAGGCCCTCGCCGATGCGCTGCGTTCCGGCCGCATGGGCTACATGGATTTCCAGCGTCTAGAGAACCTTCGTTCTGACACCGAGATGCGCAAGGGTATCGCCGGTGACGGTCCCGCGCCTGGCGCCAAGGCCTGAGCATGGAACTGGCACTCTTTATCAAGATCGTCATCGGCGTGGTCGCGTTCGCGGCTTGGGTCGCCGGTAAGATCAAGGCGGAGGCCAGCCAGCCGTCACCGATTGCTGTGCCGCCGCCCGTGCCGCGTCGCACCCGTCGGGTACGCAATGCGCCGCCGCCCCTCGCGCCCGAGCCGGAGCCTTCGGCCCCGGTCGCCGCGGTCCATCTCGACGATACGTCCCTCGTGGTCACGCGGCCGGCCCGCGCGCAGTCGCGCCTACAGTTTCGCGGCACGGCCGCGCTCCGTCAGGCGCTCGTCGCCCGCGAAGTGCTCGGCCTACCGCTGTCGCTGCGCCCGCCGCGCTTCTGATCAGCGGCGCGGTGCGAAGAGGCGCGCGGCCAGGTAGGGCAGCGCGCAGCAGAGCACAATCCCGGCCCCCGACGGTACCGCCGGTGCGTAGTAAGAAAGATATAGGCCGCCGAACCCGCCGAGTAGCGCGCAGCCGGCGCCCCAGGCCATCACCTGAGGCACGGTCCGCCCGAGTAATACGCCCGTCGCGGCGGGAATGACGAAGAGGGCGGTCGTGAGTAGCGCGCCGACGAGGCGCACGCAGGCGACTGAGCCCAGCGCAACGAGCACGAGGAGCACGGCGCGCATGAGCGCGGGCCGGGCGCCGAGCAGGGCGGCGTATTCTTCGTCGAAGGAGGCGAGTTCGAGCTCCTTGTGCAGCACCCGGAGCCCGAACAGCACGATGGCGGCGGTGACGCCGATGACGAGCAGGTCTTCGCTGCCGACCGAGACCACGCTGCCGAAGAGTAGCCCGGCGAAGTCGCGCCAGGAGTTGGCCTGCTGCATGAGCGCGATACCCGCGGCGAACATCACCGACAGCATCACGCCGACCGCGCTGTCTTCACTCGTACCTTTGCGCGAGGCGAGCCAAGCGGCCCCGGCGGCGGTGAGCAGGGCGGCGACGAGCGCGCCCAGGTAAGGCGAGAGGCCGAGGAGGAGCGCGCCGACGACACCGGGCAGGATTGAGTGCGTGAGCGCGGTGCTCACGAAGGCCATGCGCCGGAGCACGACGTATGCGCCGAGGCAGGCGCAGGTCGTGCCGCTGAGCACGATGGCGAGCAGGGCCCGCACGAAGAACGGTTCCGACAATGGCTGCACCAGAAGGTCAAGCATGGCGGTGGTCGTGGCCAGAGCAGGCGTGGCGGGTGGAGACGGTGCCATCGCGCATCTCGAGGATGCGGTCGAAGCGGCCGAGGTCGGCGGGGTCGTGCGTGGCCATCACGACGGTGAAGGCCGAGCCTTCTTCGAAGAGGAAACGGTCGATGATCTCGCGGCTCGGTTGATCAAGGGCCGCGTACGGCTCGTCGAGCAGGAGGATTTCGGCGCCTTGGACGACAGCGCGGGCAATGAGCGCGCGTTGCAATTGGCCGCCCGACAATGTGTGAACTGGGCGCTCCGCAAGATCGGCCAGGCCGAGACGCGTCAGCGCGCGATCGATGACTTCGTCGCCATGACGGCATTCCTCGAACCATCCATGGTGGGCGTAGGTGCCCATCTGGACCAACCGGCGAAGTTTGAGGGGGAAGAGTTCAGTGAGGTGCGGCCGCTGGGCAAGGTAGGCGAGGCGACTGCGGCCGAGGCGCGGAGATTCGCCGGCGACCAGTACTTCGCCCGAGCGGATCGGCGTGAGTCCGGCAAGCACGCGGAGGAGAGTGGATTTGCCGGAGCCGTTGGGGCCGATGAGTGCGGTCCGGCATCCGCAGGGAATTTCAAAGGTCGCGTCATGGAAGGCGACCGGTCCGTCCAGGCGGGCGGCCGCGGAGAGCTGCTTGGCCGAGACGGCGATGCCTGGGCAGCTGTTCGACTCCTTCGATGCGTAGGGGATGGCGGGCAGGATGGAGAAAGCCGCCTCGCCGAGGTGGCGGGAGAGCGCGGTGATGAAGCGGCTCATTTGAGGAGGGCTCGGTGAAGTCGTTTGCCGTTGGTGAGCATCATCGAGGTCCAGGTGTCGCCGGGTTGGCCGATCGGCTCAAGGTATTCGAAGGAGAGGGAGAGTGGGGGAGGGAGGCCGGCGTCTTCGGTCAACCTCCGGGCAAAGGCATCGCTCTGCCCTTTATCCGTGACGATGACGTGAATTTTCTGTTTTCGAATCAAGGCGAGCAGCCCGGAAAAATGGCGGGCGGAAGGATCAGCGGATTCCCCGGATCCGCTCGCGATGATCGTGCCGGCAACGGTTAGGCCGAAGTGCTTCGCGAACTGCCCGAGGTTGGAGTGATGGGAAATGAAAACCCTTTTATCCGGAGCGATTTGCCGGAACAGCTGGCTCAGCTCGTTATCCACCGCATTTATCTCTTTAAGATATTGCTCATAAGTACTTTGCGTATCTATTGCCCCGCCTATTTTGGGCAGTCTTTCTGCCAGGGATTTCACCATTTTTTTTACCTCGATGGGGTCGGTCCAGGCGTGCGGGATATCGGCGCAATCATGCCCCGCGTGGGCGCCGGATCCGCCATGCAGCCAGAGAATCAAGTCAGTGCGCCCATTGGCCTTGGCCCAGGCGGCGAGCCAGGGCTCAAACTCCGGGCTCATTGCGACGATTAAAGACGCCCGACGCAGGTCTTTCGCGTGGCGGGGGCTGAGCTGGAACCCGTGCGCCTCGCTCCCGCGCGGAATGATGCTTATAGATTCAAGCCCTTTACCACCAATGACTTGAACCCATTCTTCAATGACGCTGAAGCTGGACACGACGACCGGTTTTTCTTGCGCATGGGCCTGCCCGCCGAACCAGGGAGTCGCGGAGATGATTAAGGCTGCAAGGAGACGAAGCACGTAAATCCAGACTCACAGGGCTTGGCGCCAGATGCAAGAAGTTTGCATTTAACAAATGTTCCCAGCCTGCCAGTTTTTGCGTTTGCCTAAGCCCACCACTCGCAACAGATTTCCCCTCCCCATGCCCCAAGCACGTGCTGTTTTTGCCAGCCTAATGGCTTTTTGTCTGTCCGTACCCCTCGTTTCCGCTCAGGCGCCCACGGCGGCTGGCAAAAGCCCGGTCATCGTACGCTCAGTCCACTTCGACCCGGTCAAGATCGGCGGACAGAAGAATGACTGGATTCGCATGCAGGTCGAACTTCAGGCCAATTTCAATCCCGAGACCAAGGTCCCAGCGGACGAGCAGGCCAGCAAGCGGGCCGCCAACAAGATGTGGGTGGACAAGGTCAAGGTGACCGTCACCCAAATCTTCAAGCCACTTACGGCCAAGGATGCGACCGAGTTTTCCTACTACCGCGCCTCGGCTACCGTGCTGACCCTTGAAATCGGTTCTCCCCGTTCCGTCTACTTTTACCTGCCTGGCGACATCGTGAAGCGCGACCGCCTCAAGATGCAGCCGGACTACTACTATGTGCAGCTCGATGTCGGCGGCACGGAAGTCCCACTCTTTAATGAAGCCGGCCGCCTTAATCCGGACATGCTGGGCGCCGTGCACAAGCAGTTCGTCACGAAGAAGGATTTTGACGGTGCCCGTGACCTCGCTGACCGAGGCGCCAACGCCAATACCGGGATGCTTCGCCCGCAGTTCCTGGTGCCTTACGCCATCTTCGACGCTTTGCCGCAGGGTTCGCCTTCCCCCGAGTTCATCCGGGAAGACGGTTCCCGCTAATCCCCCTCCCCTCGTTTTCGTATGAGCCAGAAGAAGGCAACTATTGTTAATCTCGCCGCTTCGAACGTCTCGGTGTCCCAGTTCTCCGTCGAAGCGGGCAGCTTGGTACTCGAGCAGTTCTTTGTCGAAGAAATCGCCCCCGGCCTGACGGGCGACGACGAGTGGTTGAATGCGGCGATCGCCGCCTTAGCGAGCCTGGTGAATACCCACGAGCTCAAGGGCCGCGTCGCCGTCATCGCCCCCGCTTTTCTGCTCTTACAGAAGCCGCTCAAGGTCCCGCAGGTCGAACGGGCCCGCCAGGCCCAGATTGTCGCCTTCGAGGCGCAGAACGCCATCCCTTATCCGTTGAACGAAGTCATTTGGGACAGCCAGCTGATGGCCTCCGACGGCGTCGAAGCGGAAGTCCTTCTCTTCGCCCTGCGTACCGAGATCGCGACTAAGATCGCGAACATGGTCACTTCAACCGGCCTGCGCCCGATGTCGATTCAGGCCGCCCCGTTGCTCGACAGTCAGGCGTTCCGTCTCGCCGGCGGTTCCGGCGCCGAGGAAGTCCTCATCATTAACGTCGGCGCCCGTTCGACCACGCTCAGCTTCGTCGGCCCCAGTGGCGTCAACATTCAGTCGGCCACCAACATCGGCGGCAACCTACTTACGCAGGGCGTCTCCGATAATACGGGTCAACCTTTCGCCGTCTCCGAAGCCATCAAGGTCGGGTATTTTTCCGGCATCGTCCAGCTGACCGAGTCCGATCCGCAGGTCGCCATCCTGCAGGCCAACTCGCAGACTTTCATCCGCCGCCTCGCGCAGGACATCAATCGTCGACTCATCAACGTGCGTCGTGGCGCCAACGGCCGTCAGCCCGCCCGCATCCTGATCACGGGTCGCGGCTCCCAGGTTCCGGGCCTTTCCGAACAGCTCTGCGAGACGTTGCGCCTCCCGGTCGAAGTCTTCGATCCCTCCTCGGTCGTCACCTTGGGAGCTGGTACCAACGCGGAGCAGCTCGCGCGCGCCAAGTATCAGATCACAGAAGTGATCGGCGAAGCCGCCCGCCTCACCTTGCCGCAGCCTATCGGGGTGAACCTGATTCCGCGCGACATTGCTTCTCAGCAGGCCTTCGACGCGCGCAAACCTCGCCTGGTCGTCGCCGCGCTGCTTGCCGCCATCGCCCCTTTCTGCGTCTGGCTCGCCTTCGCCTCCGCCGAGGGCTGGAATCAAGCCCAAGCCGGTATCATCCAAGCCCGCCAGACCGAACTTTCCGTCCGTCGTAACGCGATTGAAGAGTCCCGCACAAAGGCCGCTGAACTCGCCGCCAAGACCAAGGAAATCGAACAGGTCGTCCTCAACCGTTCCAACTGGCCGGCCTTCCTTGGTGACCTCCAGTCCCGCGTCGGCACGCTCAAGAACACTTGGATCGAAGAGATGCACGTGAAGTACGAGACTCTTCCCGCCGCTCCGTCCGTCGACGGACAACCCGCGCCCGCGCCGGTCGTGGTGACCAAGGTCATGCTCTCCGTCCGCTTCCTCTTCGCCGAAGTCCCCTTCGATGTTAAGCAGTACAAATCGCAGTCGGAAAAGGCTGCCATCGGCCGTCTGCTTGAGGTCGTCCGTAAGTCTCCCTATGTCAGCGCCGTCCCGGAGAACGAGATCATCGTCACCGAGCAGACCATGAAGGCCGCCGACAACAAGACGGAAATCCGGATGACGCCCAAGGCGACCCTTACCCTCGTCATCCACAAAGACAAGGCCCTCTAAGCCATGCAGAATTTTAAGAAAAACCTCGGCTTCAACCTCGCGCTCATCGCGATCGGCACGCTGTTCATCGTCGGCTGCGCCTTGGCTTTCCTCGCCTACCAAGGCAGCACCAAGTCCGCCCTTGATCTGGCCCGGGCCCGCAGGGATCAGCTCGCTCTGCTCAACGGACACGCTTTCGTGCCAGGCTCCGCGTCCGTCTCGCTCAATGATAAGAACGTCGAAGCGGCGGCCGCCGACGTCAAGGAACTCGAGGCGCATCTGGCCTCGCTCCGCACCGCGATTGCCGGCAATCCCGATCTCGTCATCAAGGGCAAGGCTTCGGCTAATTCCGCCGAACTCAGCGCGCTCCTCCGTGAGTCCGTCGACGGCTGGCGTAAGCTTGCTGCCGACCAAGG
>JBIILC010000079.1:0-6423 GCA_044232865.1 Opitutales bacterium
CCACGTCGAAGACGAATTTATCCTGCGGCGTACCGAAGACGCGGTGCAGCGCGATCGAGAGCTCGACCACGCCGAGATTGGGACCGATGTGGCCGCCATTCTTGGCGGTGACGGCGACGAGACGTTCACGGATGTCCTGTGCGAGCAACGGGAGCTGCTCGGGAGCGAGGGCCTTGACGTCTGCTGGCCCGCGGATGGACGCGAGGAGCGACATCAGCCCTGCGAGTCTTCGCTGCGCTTACCCAGCTGCTCGATGCGCAGTTCGGCGGCCTCGAGCGACTTCTGGCAGGACTTCAGGAGGCGCATGCCTTCCTCATACTTCGCGACGAGCTCGTCGAGCGAGACATCGCCTGACTCGAGGGACTCGACGAGCTGCTCGAGCTTCTTGAGTTCGGCCTCGAAGCCTTCCTTGCCGGAGGCTGAGGCGGGTTTCTTGTCCGCGCACATAGGCCTACTGTCAGCGGAGCCCCCTCCCCTCTCAAGCGGATTGTGCGGACTCAGGCCAGAAGACGCGCCCAAGCCTGCTCGGCCGTGATGCCCCGGAGCTCCACGACCTTCGCGGGCGAAGCGGCCCCGGAGACCAGGGTCACGGCGGCGGCCGGCAAGCCGAGCCGCTCGGCGAGCAGCTCCAGGATCTCACGGTTGGCCTTGCCCCCTTCGGGCGGGGCGGCGACGCGAATTTTCAGGGCCTCGCCCAGGCGGCCGACAATCTCCGAGCGCGAGGCGCCCGGGACGGCCTTCACCTTAAGGCGACAGGAAACGCCGCTCACAGATACTGCGTGAGGCTCTTCACCGTCTTCGCATCGAGGCGGCGGACGAGGGCCACCGACAGGTCGACGCAGGCCTGGAGGTCGGCGAGGTCGATGACCGCGTTGTGCGTATGGATATAGCGCGCGGGGACGCCGAGCACGATGACCGGTACGCCCAGTTCGTGGGCTTGGAAGGAACGCGCATCGGTACCGCCCGTGCGACGGACCGTGAGCTGACAAGGGATGCCTTTCGCCGCCGCGACTTCGAGGGTCAGGTCGACGAGGCGCGGATTCATGATCGCCGTCGGATCGTAGGCGCGCACCTGCACGCCACCGCCGAGGGCACCCTGCATCTCGCCATGCGGCGCGAGGCCAGGCAGATCGTCGGCCGGCGGGCCTTCGAGGACGATGACGACGTCGGGCTTGGCGAGACGGGCCGCGACGACCGCACCGCGGCAGCCGACTTCTTCCTGCACTGTCGCGACCGCGAGCAGATCGCACGGCGTCACGGAGGCGTCGAGCTCATGCGTCGCGAGCGTGAGCGCGGTCATGCCGACGCGATTATCGAAAGCTTTTGCCGAATAGAGACCGGGCTCCGCGAGGGCTGTGAACGGGCCTTCGGGCACGACCGGATCGCCGGGGCGGATGCCGAGGCGGGCGACGGATTCCGCCGAGCGCGCGCCGATATCGACGAGCACCTTGTCGGCGGAAGCGGCCTGGGCGCCTCCCTGGTGGGGCGGGAGCGCGGCGACGATGCCAATGAATTCCTTTTGCGCGGAGCGGGACCAGATGCGGAGGCGTTGGGCGGCGAGGACGCCGTCGGGCCAGCCGCCTACCGGAGTCAGACGAAGAAAACCATCATGCGTGACCGCCTGCACCAGGAAACCGATCTCATCCATGTGCGCCGTAAGCACCACGCGGGGGCCTTTCTTTTCCTTGGCCGGCGAGGCGAGCACGCCGCCGAGGCCATCGGCCTGCAGCGTGCGACCGCGGAGTTCGCGGACGAAGATCGCGCGCACCGCGTCCTCATGGCCGGACGTGCCGTGGGCTTGCGTGTAGGCCTCCAGCAGACGGAGGGCTTCGGAAGGACGCTTGGACATAGGAAGGGAAGATACGTGGAATGATGGAGGACACGAGGGCCGGAGGCCCAGAGGACTTGAGGGCAAATCAGGGCTAGCGGTCGGTACAATGCAAGAGACATTCGTGAACGCAAAGGCTCGAGGACACGAGGCGATTAAGGATGGATGAACTCTAACTGGGACCTGAGGTAGGGCGGCGATTGCCATCGCCGCCGTTCGCCACGCAAGGTCCGCTCACCGGGCAGACTGTTTCGATATTCCAATCTCGGTCCGCCCACGGACGCGACGCAGTCGCGCCCCTACCTCAGGCCCTCGTGTCCTCCTATCCCTGTTCAGCGCGGCTGGCGGGTCTGCAGGCGCGGCTTCAGCCCGGCCTTGGCGACCGCGTCGAGCGCGCCGACAGCAGCGCCAGTGAGCGAACGCTCGTCAGCGACAATCACGACCTCCGTGCCCGGCGATTTCAGCGCGTGGTCGACGAGAGCCTTGGCGAGCGCGGTGGCGACGATCTCCTTCCCTTCCAGGTAGAGCTTACCGTCGCGGTCGACGCCGACGATGAGCGTCGTGGCCGGCGTGCCTTCGGATCCAGCGGAAGCCGTCGGCGGGATGATGGCCATCGTGCGGGCCTGTTCGAAACGGCCGCTCAGCAGCAGGAAGAAAACCAGCACCACCATCACGTCGATGAGAGGCACCACGTTGATATCGGCGCGGCGGCGGCGGGCGACGACGAGACTCATCGACGGTGGGCTTCCAGCGCTTCGACAAGCACGTCGAGGCGGGAAGAAAGAATCTCCATTCTCCGGCCCAACCAGTTGGCGGCGATGAGTGCTGGGATCGCGATGCAGAGGCCGATCATCGTCGTGCTCAGTGCGAGGCCGACGCCGCGGGTGAGCGTCTGGGAGTCGGGCAGGCCCTGTTCAGGAAAGAGTGTCGCCAAGCCGGTCACCGTACCGAGCAGGCCAAGCAGAGGCGCGGCGGCGACAATGCTGTCGAGGAGATGCAGACCGCGATGGAGACGAATCAGTTCGTTACGCGTCCACGCCTTGAGCACTTCGCCGGAAGCGCCGTCCTTCCAGCGTTGCACCAGACGCCCCGCGACGGACTCGCCATCGGC
The DNA here is from genome assembly GCA_044232865.1 of Opitutales bacterium. Classification (GTDB taxonomy): domain Bacteria; phylum Verrucomicrobiota; class Verrucomicrobiia; order Opitutales; family UBA953; genus UBA953. The sequence continues at coordinate 2,940 of JBIILC010000079.1, forward strand.
TGGGCCGACCTGATCGAGGTTGCCGTTCAAGACCGACTTAAGAACGCCCTCCGGGGCCACGCGGGAGACGCGCAGAGCTAAAGCGCGTTCGACGACCAGAAAAACCGCGAGCAGGGAGCAGAGCGCGAGCGGCCAGATGAAAATGCCGGCACCTAGGAGTAGGGTTTGCACCCCACGAGCCTCCCCAAACCCCAAAGGGTCGCAAGCCCGCTCTTTAAATGCCTGTTTTATGAGTTTTAATGCAATTTATATGATTTTAAATGATTTAAATCAGTCTTTTGGAACAAATGCGAATAACCAATCCTTTGACTTTCCCCTAGGGTGGTTTACCGTGATTTTACCCCAATTTACTATGAGACTTAAACGCTCAGGTTTCTCCCTCGTTCTGTCGCTTACCATCATGGCTGCCATGGTGATGTTGGTGATCGTCCTTGCCGCCTTCCTGCAGGTCGAGAGCCGCTTAGCCCAGAGCCACGCCGGCTACCTTCGCGCCCGCTTTAACGCCTTGGCCTCCGCCCGGATCGCGATTGGCCAGCTGCAACAGCTCGCCGGCCCGGATCAACGCGTGACCATGCGCGCGGACATGTTCGCCGACAATGATATCGCCGTCGGCGATAACGACGCGACCACCATAGACCCAGTCCGTGGTCGCTCGGATCGCGCGAATAACCACGCCCCTCAGAGCTCCAAACTACATCACCAGAAGCGCTACCTCACTGGCGTCTGGTCCACGGGCGGCGCCGATTCGACTAAAGTCCGCGACTGGGATGTCGCCAACCCGGCCGACTCCCGTCTCTTCCTCGGTTGGCTGGCGTCCCCGTTCGACGAGAACGCCTCGACGGAGCTCTCCGGCACGACGCCCAACTTCGTACCTAACCGCGACTACTTTCGGTTGGATATCGACGCCTCCGGCGTGTCCCGCAATAAAATCAACCCCGACAAACTCGCCGAAGTCCGCGCTTACATCGACGACATCCTGCCCAATCCGATTGACGCCGATCCGGCCAAGGTCGTCCCACTGGTCTCGTTCGGTTCGGTCAACATCCCGAGCACGGCCACCGGCTTCCGGCGCAACTACCACGGCGCCGTCGACGCGCGCCCGCAGCCGCTACCCGGACCGGCGTTCAGCGACGCCACTAAATCGCTCGGCGTCAACGGCCGCTACGCTTTCTGGATCGGCGATGAAGGCGTGAAGGCCAAGATCAACCTCCCCGACTTCTACGCCGCGACCACAGGGGGCGCCTGGCTTTCCACGGAGGATTGGGATAAAGGATTCGCGGCGTCGGCCAATCAGCGCAACTCGCTCGGCGTCCTCGGTGGCGCCGGCGACCCCTTGAAAGAAGGGGTAAACACCAAGGGTGCGCTACCGGCCGGCTTCAATTTCGACGCATGGCGCGCCAAGGATATCGCGGGCGCTGCCGGCAAACCGCAGGCCTACCAACTGGCCAAGGCCGTCGGTACCTCCGGGCTGTCCGCCTGGGCCGTCAGCCAAGGCGGTGTCGCCGCCGGCGACGCGATGAACCTCGCGGCCAAGCTCCTCTGGCATGACATCACCACCCTCTCTTATTCCACGCTGACCGACACCTATAACGGCGGCGTGAAGGTCGACCTTTCGACTGCGTTCGAACTTCCTTACGCGATGTATCGCGGCATCGAGCTCTATCCCGGCCAGAAAGACAAGGACATCACGACCGACTACCGTCTTCGCAAGCAGTCGTTGTTCCACGGTGCTCCGAACGCTGCCCAGACGACCGCCGTCATCGGCATCAACGGCATCGGCGTCGACCTGGATTACAACCGCCCCAACCTCGTCGACAAGCTGGGCTCTGCCAGCGATTTGCTCAAGGCCTCGCCCCGTGCTTCCGAGTGGGCGCCCCGCTACTTGAGTTCGCTCCTCGGCAGCTCCTACGACCTTCTGCGCGTGCGCAATGGCGGCCCCGGAACGGGAACGACGCCCAACGGCCAAAGCGAATCCCCCGAGCGCCTGGGCTTCGTTTACGAGGCTCCGTTGCGTTCGGCCTTCTTCGAATCCTACACCCAAAACTCGAACCTCGTCTCGCGACTATTGGTCAATACCGAGCGCAGCCCTGATGCAGCGGCCAACATTTGGCAGGTCACTAGCAGCACCAACCCCCTGAGAGAACGCATCAATGCCTTGCCTTGGTCGGAGCTGGTCGAAACCCATCCGGAGAATCTGACTGGGCGTATCGTCCGCGGCCCCACCTGGGACCTCTACCGTAACTACTACCGTATGTACAAGCGGGAGATCGAAGCCGCCGCCGCCGTTTCGACCGCACTTCGCGGCCAAGGCGTCCCTGAAGCAGAATCATCCACCAAGGCTCTGGGCTTCATCGCCCGCGGCGTCGAGCCGCTGAGCTACGCGACCGGCAACCGCAGAGAACCCGTGCAGCGGGCTCGACAGGTAAACAGCGGCGCGCCCACACCTTGGGCATTTGCTACGCGTCCGGACCAATTCTACCATCCCAGTGGTCAACTCAACGCTAACCGTTATTTCTACCGCAATAACCTCTCGGCCCCCAGCGACACGCCGAGCTTCCAGGCCGAGCAACGCCTGCGCTACCCGAACATTCTCGGACATTATTACGGCACGAGACTTGGCTCAAATGTTAATCTCAATCCCGAAGCATATACGAGCAGCACGGGCAAGGACGGGACTCTATTCGGCAACCTCGTGACGAACTTTGACCGGATGGGCCTCGCCCAGCCCCGTCCCGCCAATAACGATGCCTATTTCGACAACCGGGAGTTGAACACCCAGACCACGACGCGGACTTGGCCCACTTCGATGAGTTTGACCCCCAGCATCGTCCGCTTCTCGATGATTTTCTCGGGGGTGTTCTCTAACGCCAACACCACCACCGATTTGAACGGCACGCTCGGCGTGACGGTCGACCCGGTCGTGATGGTCCATAACCCCTATGATGTGGCCATCGAATTCGAAGGCCTCGCCATGGTGACCAACGGCCAATCCCTGCCCTATATCTTCGACGTGAAGCTTGAGGATTGGCAGTTCACCGACACCCACAGGCAATATTTCGACCCTGAGACTCGCATGGAGCCGCTCCCTCGCAACGACAAGAACTGGGCCGGCGAAACCGTCCAGCGCGACCTGCTCCTCGGCGAAATCGCCCTGGGCGACGGGACTTACGAAAACCGGTCGTTCTCCTTCCGCCTCGTCAACCCTGGCAGCAAGTTCCGGCTCGAGCCCGGCGAGGTCAAGACGATCAGCACCAAGCATATGGGTGGAGACTACCTTTCGAACCGCGCCAGCAATACCTCGATCGCGACCAACGACTTTGGCTACGACCTCGGTAGCAACGCGGTCTACAAAATGACCCCCTTCTACAACGCGCGCTACCGACGCGGCGGCGACGTCACCACGCAGATGGAAGAAGGTAAGCCTTATGTAAAAGGTGAAGCAGCAAAGCCGGACGGACGGCTCTGGACCTGGGGCTTCATGCCG
>JBIILC010000027.1:0-22611 GCA_044232865.1 Opitutales bacterium
CGACACGAGCGACCTGTTCGCGGAGGCGCGGCACCCAGGTGCCGGCGGCGTTGATGGTGGTGGACATAGGGGAGGGGTAAGGGGCGCGCGGGGTGGCGCGTTCGGCGGATCTCCGCCCACTGGTCAGTTTCCGGCGGGGCCGGATTCGTCTCTGAATTAGCAGGACAGCCGGGACTTCTCAACCGCAGCCTTCACAAAAGCGGCGAAGAGGGGGTGGGCACGGTCCGGGCGGGACTGGAATTCTGGGTGGTACTGGACCCCGACCATCCAGGGGTGGTCCTTGACCTCGACGATTTCGACCAAGCCGCTCTGGGGATTGGTCCCCCCGACGATGAGGCCGGCGGCCTCGAGTTGGGCCCGGTAGGCGTCGTTATATTCGAAGCGGTGGCGGTGGCGTTCCTTGATATTATCCATGCCGTAGGCGGCGCGGGCGCGGCTGCCGGGGGTCAGGGCGCAGTCATAGGAGCCGAGGCGCATCGTGCCGCCCTTGGTCACCACGCTCTTCTGCGATTCCATGAGATGGATGACGGGGTGCTTGGTCTCGGGGGCGAACTCCGTCGAATGGGCGTCCTTGAGGCCGAGGACGTGACGGGCGTATTCGATGACGGTGATCTGCATGCCGAGGCAGAGGCCGTAGAAGGGGACCTTGCGTTCGCGCGCGAACTTCGCGGCGATAATCTTGCCTTCGATGCCGCGGTTGCCGAAGCCACCCGGGACGAGGATACCGTCCAGGCCTTCGAGCTGCGCGGTACCCTTGGTCTCGAGATCTTCGGCGTCAATGCGCACGACCTCGACGGCGGTCTCGTTGGCAATGCCGCCATGGGTGATGGATTCGTAGACAGACTTGTACGCGTCCTGGAGCTCGATGTATTTGCCAACGACGCCGACGCGCACGCGGTGCTTCGGTTCGAGGAGGCGACGGACGATTTCGCGCCACGGCGTGATGTCGATGGGCTGGCACTGCAGGCCGAGACGCTTGACGACAACTTCATCGATGCGCTGCTCGGCGAGCTGCATCGGGAGTTCGTAGATGGAGTGCTCAACATCGCGGCATTCGAACACGGCATCGAGGCCGACGTTGCAATACAGCGAGAGTTTCTGGCGGTTTTCCTCGCCGATGGGGCGGTCGGTGCGGCAGACGAGGAGGTCGGGTTGGATGCCGATTTCACGCAGCTTTGCGACGGATTGCTGCGAGGGCTTGGTCTTAAGTTCGCCCGCGGCCTTAATGAAGGGCACCAGCGTGCAATGCAGGAAAGCCACGTTCTCGCGGCCGGCGTCATGCTGGAACTGGCGGAGCGCCTCGAGGAAGGGCAGGCCTTCGATATCGCCAGTGGTGCCGCCGATTTCAGTGATGAGAACGTCGACGCCTTCGCCGCCCTTGAGGATGCGTTCCTTAATCTCGTTGGTGACGTGCGGGATGACCTGCACGGTCTTGCCGAGGTAGTCGCCGCGGCGTTCCTTCTGGATGACGGTCTCGTAGACTTGGCCGGAGCTCAGGCTGTTGAGGCGGGAGAGTTCGCCCGACGTGAAGCGTTCGTAGTGGCCGAGGTCGAGGTCCGTTTCGGCGCCGTCGTTAAGCACGTAGACTTCGCCATGTTGGTAGGGACTCATGGTGCCCGGATCGACATTGAGGTACGGATCGAATTTCTGGATACGCACCTTGAGTCCGCGGCATTCGAGGAGCGCGCCGAGGGCGGCGGCGGTGAGGCCTTTGCCGAGGGAGGAGATGACGCCGCCGGTGACAAAAATATACTTCATGGAAAAGGGTCGGGTGGGCGGGGGCGGATAAAAACGAAAAGACCGGCAGGTCCTGTGACGGAGAGCCGGTCTGGACTTTCGAATTGCATGGCCGAAAAAAACCATGGCAAGCGGTTTTTCGGGCCGGGCCGCCCCGGCCGATCTGACCGGCGTCAGGGCGCCCCGGGTGCCCCTGGGTGCCCCGGGGGGCCTATGAGGGTTTTTCACACCCGGGGGCTTTCCCGCTAATACCTCCCCTTTGGCCTGCCTCCGTGGTGGGAAGGGGGGCGACTCCCTATTTGATGGCTTTTGCATCCCGTCCTCGCTCCGCCATGTCCGCAAGCTCCTGTTGTTCCAGCTGTCGTCCCTCTTCCATCGGGAAGAAGGTCGTGATGGCCCTCACCGGCCTCGTCCTCGCCGGCTTTGTGCTCGGTCACATGACGGGCAACCTGCTGATGTTCAAGGGCCCGGAGGCCATCAATGCCTACGCCGCCTGGCTGCACGCCAATCCCGGACTCCTTTGGGGGGCCCGAATCGTCCTAATCATCAGCACCATCGCCCATATCTGGGTCGGCGTTCAGCTGGCCCTCGAGAACCGCGCCGCTCGCGACGGTGGCCCGGCTGCCGACGCTACCCGCCGCGCGACGATCGCCAGCCGCACGATGCCCTACTCGGGCGTGATCATCTTGGGCTTCGCCATCTTCCACCTGCTGCACTTCACCTTCAAGGCCGTGGCCTTGGGCGACGTCTCCTTCGGCGACGACGTCTATAAGATGCTGATCGTGGGCTTCTCCTGCAAGCCGGTCGCCTATTTCTATATCATCAGCATGCTGCTGCTCTGCCTGCACCTCAGCCACGGCGTCAGCAGCGTCTTCCAGACCCTCGGCCTACGCAATGAGCGCTGGCGCTCCCGCCTCGACGTTCTGGCCCTGGCTTACGCCTGGATCATTGCCCTTGGCTTCATCTCCATCCCTCTCGCCGTACTCACCGGCTGCCTGAAGTAAGCTCCCATGAAAGAAGCAAGCGCCCCCATGAATCTCGACCCGAAGACTCCCGCCGGCCCGCTGGCCGACAAGTGGAATAACCATAAGGCTAAGCTCCGCCTGGTGAACCCGGCCAATCGCCGCAAGTATCACGTCATCGTGGTCGGCTCCGGCCTCGCCGGCTCCGCCGCCGCCGCCTCGTTTGCCGAGATGGGCTACGAAGTCTCCTGCTTCTGCTATCAGGACAGCCCGCGCCGTGCCCACTCGATCGCTGCGCAGGGTGGCATCAACGCCGCGAAGAACTACCAGAACGACGGCGACAGCGTCCGCCGCCTCTTCCAAGACACGATCAAGGGCGGCGACTATCGCGCCCGAGAAGCCAACGTCTACCGCCTCGCCCAAGTCTCGACGAACATCATCGACCAGTGCGTTGCGCAGGGTGTTCCTTTCGCCCGTGAATACGGAGGCCTCCTCGCCAATCGTTCCTTCGGTGGCGCTCAGGTTTCGCGCACCTTCTATGCCCGCGGCCAGACCGGCCAGCAGCTCCTCATCGGCGCCTACTCCGCGCTCTCCCGCCAAATCGGTCTCGGCACGGTAAAGATGTACACACGCCATGAGATGCTCGATCTCGTGCTCGTCGACGGCAAGGCCAAGGGTATCGTCACGCGCGACCTCGTCACGGGCGCGGTGGAATCTTGGTCCTCCGACGTCGTCGTGGTCTGCACCGGCGGCTACGGCAATGTTTTCTATCTCTCGACCAACGCGCAGGGTTGCAATGTCACCGCGACGTTCCGTGCCCATCGCCGTGGCGCCGGCTTCGCCAATCCCTGCTACACGCAGATTCACCCGACCTGCATTCCGGTGCATGGAGAAGACCAGTCTAAGCTCACCCTGATGTCCGAGTCGCTCCGTAACGACGGCCGCGTCTGGGTGCCAAAAAACAAGGCCGACAGCGCCAAGCCCGCCTCCGAAATCCCTGAGGACGCACGCGATTATTTCCTCGAACGTAAGTACCCGAGCTACGGCAATCTCGCCCCGCGCGATATCGCCTCCCGCGCCGCCAAAGAAGTCTGCGACGAAGGTCGCGGCGTCGGCCAGCTGGTCGACGGCAAGCGTCTCGGTGTCTACCTCGACTTCTCCGCGTCGATCAAGCGTCTCGGCGAGTCCGAGGTCCGCGCCCGCTACGGCAACCTGTTCGACATGTATGAGAACATCACCGGCGAGAATGCCTACAAGCAGCCGATGCGTATCTTCCCCGCCGTGCACTACACGATGGGAGGCCTCTGGGTGGATTACAATCTGCAGTCGAACATCCCCGGTCTGTTCGTCGGCGGTGAAGCCAACTTCTCTGACCACGGCGCCAACCGCCTCGGCGCCTCTGCACTCATGCAGGGCCTCGCGGATGGTTATTTCGTCCTGCCCTACACGGTCACCGATTACCTCGCCGGCGAGAAGTCTGGTAGCCGTCCGTCGAAGGATGCGCCGGAATTCCAAGCCGTCGTCAAGGACGTCAACGACCGCGTCGCGAAGCTCCTTTCCGTCAACGGCACGAAGTCTCCGCGCTATTACCACAAGGCCCTCGGCAAGATTACTTGGGAGAAGTGCGGCATGGCCCGTGATAAGGCCGGGCTCGAAGGCGCGATCCGCGACCTCCAGGCGCTCCGCAAGGATTTCTGGGAGAACGTGAAGGTCGTCGGTTCCGGCGACGCGCTCGCTCCCGAACTCGAACGCGCTGGTCGCGTGGCCGACTTCCTCGATTTCGGTATCATGATGTGCCTCGACGCGCTCACCCGCGAAGAGTCCTGCGGTGGCCACTTCCGCACCGAATTCCAAGACGCCGGTGAAGCGAAGCGCGATGACGCGCAGTACGCCCACTCCGCCGTCTGGCAATGGCAGGGCGAAGGCCAACTCCCGGCCCGCCACGTCGAGCCCCTCGTCTACGAGGAGACCCAACTTTCCACCCGCTCTTACAAGTAATCACCATGGTCCAGGACAACGGAAAAGAACAAACCCTCGCGCTTAAGCTGCGCGTCTGGCGTCAGCGCCGCGGCCAGCCCGGCGCCTTCGAGGAGCACTCTCTCGCCGCCGTGCCGACCTCGGCCTCCTTCCTTGAGATGATGGATATGCTCAACGAGCAGCTCATCAAAGCGGGCAAGGACACCTTCGCCTTCGACCACGACTGCCGTGAAGGTATCTGCGGCATGTGCTCGATGACAATCAACGGCATGCCGCACGGCCCCATCCCGGGCGTGACGACCTGCCAGCTGCACATGCGCAACTTCCGCGATGGCGAGACGATTACCGTCGAGCCGTGGCGCGCCCGCGCCTTCCCGGTGCTCAAGGACCTCGCCGTCGATCGCTCGGGCTTCGATAAGGTCATCCAGTCTGGCGGCTTCATCACCGTCCGCACTGGTTCCGCCCCTGAGGCCAATAACATCCCGGTACCCAAGCCCATCGCCGACGAGGCCATGGACGCCGCGGAATGCATCGGCTGCGGCGCCTGCGTCGCCTCCTGCAAGAACGGGTCAGCGATGCTCTTCGTCGGCGCCAAGATCAATCACCTGAACATCCTGCCGCAGGGTCAGGCCGAACGTGATCGCCGCACCCTCTCGATGGTGAAGACCATGGACGAAGCCGGTTTCGGCAACTGCACCAACTACGGCGAATGCCAGGCGCATTGCCCGAAGAGCATCACCCTCGACGTCATCGCCAAGCTGAACCGCGACTATCTCCGTGCCCGCGTGAAGGAGTTCTTCTCCTCCACCGGTAAGCCTTCTAAGGGCGGAGACTGAGCGCGAGCGGAGCTCGCGAGGGGCACGTGGGCAAGGGGACACGGTGACACGGGGAAACAACAAGGGCGCCGTTAGGCGCCCTTGTTGTTTGGGTAGGGATGCGATGACATCGCCTCCGCTAACCTCTGAAGTCTGTCTCGGGTAGGGGCGCCACTGCGTGGCGTCCGTGGGCGGAGGTACTTCATGAGGTCCGATGGCTTGCCCGGCTGACGTGAGTGACGCTGCGAACGGACGCGACGCAGTCGCGCCCCTACCTTCTCACTCCGCCTCGACGACGCTCTGTTCGCCGACGCAGGTAAGGAGGACACGATTGTTGCCGTTGGCAGACTGGAGGGCGCGGACGAATTCACCGACGCCAGCGCCGTCCTTCAGGGTGACTTCGTAACGCAGCTCGGTCATCAGGCCGGCCTGCACGGTCTCGACGGACTTGAGCGACTGCTGCGCGAGGTGCTGCGTAAACGGCCCGGCGAAAGCCTGGTCGTAGTCGACGTCGGTGCCGACGCGGATCCGCAGGAGATGTGAACCTTTAAACGAGGAGAAGAGGTTCGCTCGCGAGAGGGCGAAGATGATTGCGCACACGAGCGGTACGGTGACCGCGGCGAGCTCATACTGGCGGGCGCCGACGGCGAGACCGGTGCCCATGGCGAGGAAGATGAAACCGATATCGCGCGACTGGCCAACGTTGCGGCGGAAGCGGATGATCGAGAACGCAGCGAACATGCCGAACGCGGCCGCCAGGTTGCCCACGACGACGAGGATCACGAGTGTGACGACGGTGCCGAGGATGAGCAGGGTGTGGACGTAATCCTGCGAGTATCGTGTGCCCCGGTAGGTGCGTTTATAGGTCCAGGCTACTAGAGCGTTGAGCGCAAAGCTGAACAGGATCGCGAAGAGGATCTCCTTCACGCCTGGCTTGTCGGCGTGGTCGGTGACCAAGCGGGTCATCGCGTCGGCGTCGGCCGGAACGGAGTTAGCGGCGAGGAAAAGTCGGGGGAGGAGGTACATTAGGCGGAAAGGGCGGGGGTGGCGCCGTATAGGCGGACACTCTCGGAGTATTTGCTGAAGGGGCGAGGAAAGATTCCGTGGGCCGAGAGGAAGCTCGCAAAATCGTACGGGGCCGCCGTCGCGCCTTTGACTTCCATCAGGCAGAAACCTTCGCCGAGGACGGGCAGTGCACAGCCGTCGTCTTCAGTCCGCGGCGTGAGGTCTTCGAAGCGGCAGCGGATGCCTTGGTCGAAGGTGAGCCGGAGTTGCTCGCGGCCGGCTTCATCCACGAGCCGGTAGGCGTGGCGGTCGTAGCGGATGACGCAGGCTGGCCGGAAGCCTTCGTCGGAGATGAGCTGACGGGCCTCGGCGAGGATGCGCGCGTCGGCCACGGAGACTGTCGGCGCGGCCTCGCCATTCGCCAACGCGACGGCTTGTTCGAGCGGGAGCTGCACGCGCCGCTTGGCGCCTGCGCCACCGTCGCGATGCTTGATCTCGACGAACGTAGCCGCCGGAATCGCGCCATCTTTTGTCCCGTAGAGGCGGAGACGTAGCTTGCGGCGCGAGGGCACGCCGCGCCAGGCGTCCCAGTAGCATTTCCGGTCATCGGTGTCGTAATAGAGGCTCACGACCGGATAGTGTCCTGTCGGTCCGCCCAGCACATCGGGCAGGACGCGTCCCGGGAAGCGGGCGAGCAAGGCGTCCCGCTCCGCGAGCGAAAGGATATATTTCAGTTCGAAGCGGGCAGCGATCTCCATGATCAGGGGATACGCGTGAGCGTGAGCGAATTCCGGTCGAACCAGGCCTCGCCTCGGTCGGCGCGCAGTTCGAGGACGAGCACCGGGTCAGTTTCAGCAACGGAGAATTCGACGGAGACGGTGCGCCAGCTGCTAGTGCCCGTGAGGGCCGGCACGCCGTTGAGACCAGAGATGCGGAGGCGCAGGCCTTTGTCCGGCTCATCCTTGCCCGCGATGACGCCAGCGGTCTTGACCATGCCGGTCAGGCGATAGCGACCGGGGCCGGTCGCGAGTTGCAGGCGGAAGTCGCCGCCTTTCTTCAGGCCGGCCTTCACATAGAAGCAATTGCGCCCCTCGAAGTCGCGTTCGTCCGCTTCCTTCTCGTCGGCGTGGCGCTCCCAAGCGTATTTCCCGAGCATAGCTTTTCCGCCGATGGAACGGAGCTGAGCGGAGTCTTCGAGCTGGATCCGGACGGCCTCGATACGGTTTTTCACCCTACTGGCGGCCTCTTGGCCTCGCTCATCGAAGCGCTTCGCCTCTTCGGGATCGAACCGGGTGAGCTTGGCCTTGGAGTTGGCGGCCAGTTCTAAAATCCGCTTCGGCCAGTCGTACGTCCGGAAGTTTTTCTCGTAGATGGCGAAGAACTGCGTCCGGTAGCGTTCACGCATCGTCCTATCCCCGAGTAAGGCGTTGGGGACGAGCGCTCCGGGCTGACGAAAGACATACCAGCGGTTATCGCCGAAGACCTGGTCCATGCCGTGGAGCATGAAGTGAAACTTGCCGGATGAGGGGTCCTCGTAGAACCGGTAGTTATTACGGTTGAAGGAATAGCCGTCCCAGTGGCAGAGGATCTGCTCGAGGGCGAGGTGCCGGAAGTAGGCGTCGACGTCCAAGATGCGCTCCATCCGCGCCAGGCGTAAGGCCGGGCTCGCCTCTTTTGTGGCGCCGATCAGTTCCGTGAGGCGGACCTTGTCGTCCGGATCACCTTGGTCTACCTCGATCGGGCCATCGATTTCGTTGCAGAAGGCGCCGTCGTAAAGGTGACCCTTGGTGTCCTTGAAGAAATAGGAGAGGAACTCGGTGTTGAAGCCTTCCTTGAGTACGTAGGTGCCGAGCCGCTTCCCGTTGAGGACGATATAGGCGTGCGTGCAACGCGAGGCCGGCACGCCGGCGCGGCGGGCCATCTCGCCCGCGGCCATCTCGAGCAGCATCGTGCCGTCCTGCGCGCAGTTATTCAGCTGAAACTTGGTTAGGCCGCGGAATTCTTGGCCCTTTTTCGTTTTCGCGGTGCGGAGGGAGAAGCCGGGCCGGTCCTCGGTGATCTGGCGGAAGCTGCCGGCGGAGCCCTTGAGCTTCACCGAACATTTCTCAAGGTTGACGCCGCCGGGTTCATTGATGGTCAGGGTGACGTAGTCCCGCGGGTTCTTTGCGAGCTTATCGATATTCTCCTGAGAGATGGTCAGCTCCAGTTTCGGGATGAAGCCGGCGAAGAGGGCGTCCGGCGAGGCGTTGACGGCTGGTGGCTTGGGTGCGATCAGCGGCGGCAGCGTCTGGGCGGAAAGAATCATCGCACCTCCGACGAGAAGCGCAGCATGACGAAAGAATGGGCGGAGGCTTTCCACGGTCGGCGGGGTAATAAGAAGATGTCAGGGCTGAAGACGAGTGGCAATAAGGATGAGGGTAGGGGATTTACCTGTAGGCATAAACTCCAAGGGAAACCGGAGGGTTAGCTGGGGGATGCCTTGAGGTAGGGGCGCCACTGCGTGGCGTCCGTGGGCGGACAGAGGTTATTGGTCGGACGACTTACCCGGCTCGCCGATGCTATCTCTGCGAACGGACGCGACGCAGTCGCGCCCCTACCATCTCACCCAAACAGCCCCGCCACACTTTCGCTCAATCCGCCAGGGCGCGACCGGCGCAGCCAGACGGATTCATATTCCTTCTTAAGACTGGCCTGTTCTTCAGCGGCGATGGGCCGGCCGGAGGCGCGGCGTAGGCCAGCGCCGGCGAGGCGGGCGCCGAGAGACAGCTCTTCGCGGATGGTCTCATCGGCGATCTTTGCGATCAAGGCCTCGGCTTCGGTGAGGTGCGCCTGCGAGGCGGCGATTTCCGCCGCTGAAACGCCGTCCGTAAACTTCGCGAGGGCGTCGGGCTTGGCGGTGAGGAAATCCCAGGTGAGGCTCTTGTTGCGGTTCGCCTTGGCGATTTGGCCATCCAGTGTACCGAGCTGCGTCAGCGCCGCGGCGACGACCTGACCCTCGGCCGCGGAGAGGTTGCCGAGGATGGCGCAGCCCGCGGCGAAGTCGGTCTTGGCGTTGGCCGCGAAGCCCCAGGCTTGGGCGAGTCCGGCGGCCATGGGCAGCCAGGCGGTCGGCCACGGCTGATGATGGCCGTTATCGCCCCACGTGGTGAGCAGAATGCCGCGCGCTTCGTGACGTACGGCCGCCCCGACGGCTTCGGCTTGATTGGTCAGCGCGTTATCAAGGCGACCAGTGAAGCTCTGCCACGCACTCGTGCCTGGCGCGACGAGATAGGCGCGACCGAGCTCGCGGAGACGCCCGCACTGTTCCTTGAAGGGATGGCCGGCGTCATAACCCCAGACGACCGGAACAGTGTCGGCTGGAGCGTCCTGCGCGAGCGCGAGGTCTTCGAGTAGGATATCGCCCCAGAATTGTACAGTGCGACCGCGGTCGCGTCCAAGGGCGCACAGCTTCTTCAGATGATCGAGGTAGACGCGGTGCTTACCGCGCTCGGCGACGGCCTGTTTGCTGAAGCCTTGGCCAAGCTCCCAAGGTTCGTCTCCGCCGATGTTGACCTGGCGGCTGCGGAAATTGGGTAGATAGTCGTCGAGCAGCGCGCCCGCGAAGTCGATGGAAGCCTGGTCGGGGCGCAGGGTGCCGGGGAACTCTTTGAACTGTCCGGTGAGCGGATGGATCCAGCCTTCAGGGCATTCGGCCATCGCGCGGTAGCGCGGATGACGAAGCCAGCGTTCCATGTGACCGAAGGTGTTGAGGTTCGGGACGAGCTCGATACCGACCGCTGCGCACGCGTCGTCGAGTTCACGGATTTCGTCGGGCGTCAGCGGCGAGGCGTCTTTCCAGGCATCCTCGTGTCCGCGGAAGGCGAAGGTGTGTTCGATGTAAAGCTGCAGTTGGTTGACGCGTAGGCGGCCGAGCGCGCGCACGAGGTCGAGGAGCGCGGCTTGCGTGGGCACGCGCGTGCGGGAGCAGTCGAGCATGAAGCCGCGGACGGGTAGGTCCGGCGAATCAATGATCACGAGGTGCGGCAGCTCGTCGGGATATTGGGCGGCGATCTGGCGGAGGGTCTGGGCGCCGTACAATACGCCATGCGCGTCACCCGCGTTGAGGCGAATGCCGCTGGAGAGGATCTCGAGGTGATAGCCCTCGGCGCCGCACTCGGGCTGGTGGACGATCCGGCACGCGCCGTCGGCCGCCCCGGCGAGGGCCGCCCAGGCTTGGGCGATGGTCGTCGGCAGGCTTTCTATAAAGGAGGCGGTCGGGTGGGGGAGGGGGGGCACCTTGAGCCAGCCCCCGCGCAGGGTCAGTTCCCGTGGACGGGGGAAGAACGTGAGCACCGGAAGGGCCATGGCAGGAGGGTTAGCCCCCGTAGGCCGACGGGCAAGACGCTAAGATGGACTTCCCGCTTGGAACAAAGCCCGCCCCGCCTACATCTTATGCCCTTACCCCGCATCCCCATGCCTCGCTCATCCCTTGTGCTCTTCCTCTTCGCCGCCGCCGCTCAGGCCGTGCCGGAAGGCTTCGTCATCCGCGAGTTCCTCGGCAACGCCCAGGAACCCGAAATCTATCCGACTGCCGTGTCGGCCGCCGCCAATGGCGACGTCTACGTGTCCTCGGACAAGAACGGCTCCCTCGGCCATACCCCGGGTATGGGCCGCATCCTGATCGCCCGCGATACCAAGGGTGCCGGCGTCGCCGACCAGGTCATCGAATACACCAAGGTCGAGAGCCCGCGCGGCGGCCACTTCGTCGGCGGTATCCTCTATCTCGTCCACCCGCCCTTCCTTTCCAAGTTCCAGGACAAGAACGGTGACGGCAAGGCCGACTACAATACGGAGCGCAAGCTGCTCGTTGACGGACTCGGTGGCGGCATCGAGCACCCGCGCGGCGCCGACCATACCACCAACGGAGCCCGTATGGGAATCGACGGTTGGCTCTACATCGCCGTCGGCGACTTTGGTGCGGGTCTTATTCGCGATAATGATGGCGCCATCGGCCTCGGCGACGAGAAGCGCGTGACGCTCTATGGCGGCGGCGTCATGCGCGTCCGCCCGGACGGTACCGAACTTGAGAATTACACCGTGATGACCCGCAATATCTGCGACGTCGCCATTTCGCCGACCCTCGACCTCTTCTCTCGTGATAACACCAACGACGGTAAGGGCTGGAACACGCGCTTCCACCACTTCACCTCGCTGGCCGATGCCGGTTACCCGCGCCTGTATAAGAACTTCGCCGACGAAATCGCCCATCCCCTCGCCGATTACGGCGGCGGCTCCGGCACTGGCGGCCTCTACCTGAGCGAGCCCGGCTTCCCGGGTGAATTCGGCGAGTCGCTCTTCACCTGCGACTGGACGACCAACGCGGTGTATCGCCATCCGATCAAGCGCTTCGAAGCGACCTTCGTCGCCCAATGGGAGACCTTCGAGAAGGTCGGCAAGGCCACCGACTTCGACGTCGATGGCAACTCCCGCCTCTTCCTCGCCGACTGGCGCGGCGGTGGTTTCAAATACCTCGGTGAGGGTAAGCCGAAGACCAAGAAGGTCATGAAGGACGGCAAGGAAGTCGAAGAACCAATCTTCTACCCGAACGGCACGGTCCAGATCATCACCGCCAAGGATGTGAAGCCCAACGTCTACATCGATGTCACGAAGCTTTCCGACGCTGACCTGGTGAAGCAGCTTTCCTCGAAGTCCGCCGTCCAGCGCCTCGAGACCCAGCGCCAGATCCTCGACCGCAATAAGGCTGAGCTCGCCGAGCCCGTCCTCACCATCGCGCAGTCCGGCTCGGAGCATCTCTACGCCCGCGTCGCCGCGATCTTCACCTACAAGCAGCTCCTCGGTGCCAAGGCCAACGCCGCGCTCGTCGCACTCGCCAAGGACGCCGGCGTCCGCGAGTTCGCTCTGCGCGCGCTCGCTGACCGCACCACGCAGCTTGCCGGCGTTCCCGTGCAGCTCTTCGTCGACGCCTTGAACGACGCCGACCCGCGCGTCCGCCTCCAGGCCGTCATCGGTCTCCAGCGCCTCGGCGCGAAGGACGCCGCTCCAGCCATGCTCGCCGCCGCCGCCAAGTGGCCGGCCGACGAGTCCAAGCTCGGCGAAGGCGAACACTACCGCCTTCCGCATACCGTCATCGCCGCGCTCCAGCGTCTCGGCAATGCCAAGGCCTGCCTCGCCGCGCTCGCCGATCCCGCTCAGCGCAATATCGCTTTCCGCGCCATCCAGGGCATCCACTCCGACGAAGCCGTCGATGGCCTTCTCGCGCTCAGCTTGAGCGGCGATGATGCCGTGCGCTTCGGCGCCGTCTCCGCTCTCGCCCGTCTCTACCATGTCGAGAAGCCTTGGAACTATAAGGATTGGTGGAGCACCCGCCCCGACGATCGCGGCCCCTACTTCGGGCCTGACGCTTGGGCCGCCACGGCACGCATTCACAAGGGCATCGAAGCCGCCTACGCCAAACTGCCGGGCAATCTGCGCATGGCTTCGCTCGAAATCCTCGCCAAGAACCGCATCGCGATTACCGACCTGAAACTCGAAGGCCTTGATCCGCTCCGTCTCGCCATGGCCACGCAGACCCTGCGTCCGGCCGACCAAGCCCTGCTCGTCGCCGCCGCCCTCCAGGCCAGCCGAAAGTGGGAAGAGCGACTCGATTGCTACCGGGCCTTGCTCAAGGTTGAGGGTGACGCCGGCCTGGAGCCTCGCGTGAAGATTCTCGCTGGCTGGTCTCAAGACAAACAGGCGCCCGCCTCCGCTACGCAGGCAATCAGCGATTTCATCTACGAAGCCGAACGCGGCAACCAGGTGAATAAGCTCCGCACGATGGCCAACAAGGCCGATGACGCCTCCTCCACGATTCTCTGGAAGGCCCTCCTCAACGTGCTCAGCAGCCCGCTCACCAAGGACCAGCAGAAGAAGGCCGTCCGCGGTCACGTCGACAAGAACCCGCGCGACATCGGTTTCTTCCACGCTATCACCGACCTCGGCCTGACGGGTTTCGACAAGCAGCTCCAGGAAGGGATGAAGGGCGATAACGTCATCCAGATCAAGGCCGCCCAGGAAGCGCTCGCCGCTGGCAAGCTCGCCGCCGCCAGCAAGGGTAAGAAGATTGCCCAGCTCGACGCCAAGGTCGTCGCGAACGCCGCCCTCAAGGGCCGCGGCAATGTAAAGAATGGCCTGCGCCTGTTCACGCAGCAGGGTTGCGTCGCCTGCCATGCCATCGACCTCGCCGCCGAACAGAAGGGTCCGTATCTCGGCGCCGCTGGCGCGAAGTTCCCGCGCGAGTACCTCATCGATTCCATCCTCGATCCAAATAAGGTCGTCGCCCAAGGCTTCCAGACCGTCGTGTTTACGATGAAGAATGGACCTGACCAGATGGGCTTCGTCACCGCTGAAGCCGATGGTGTCGTTACCCTCCGCAACATCGCCGGCCAGGTCTTCAAGCTCAAGCGAGACGATGTGAAATCCGAGAAGCACCTCCCGCAGTCCATGATGCCCGCCGGCCTCGCCGCTGGTCTGACCGTCGAGGAGTTCACCGCCTTGATCGAGTATATGGTCACCCTTAAGTCGATCGGGGGCTGACGCGGCTGACGCGGCGAAGCCGCGTGGGGGTCTGCTGGCATGCTGGCAGGCTGCGAAGCAAAGTGAAGA
Organism: Opitutales bacterium; assembly: GCA_044232865.1. Taxonomy (GTDB): domain Bacteria; phylum Verrucomicrobiota; class Verrucomicrobiia; order Opitutales; family UBA953; genus UBA953. Next base: position 14,138 of record JBIILC010000027.1, read on the forward strand.
GGGCGCCTCCGGGCGCCCTTTTTGTTTTCCTGTATCGAGGTAGGGGCGGCACCGCGTGCTGCCCTGGGTGCCATGGGTAGGGGCGCCACTGCGTGGCGTCCGTGGGCGACCGGACGTCTTATGGCCCGATAGCTTGCCCGGCTCATCGAGCATATTCGCTGCGAACGGACGCGACGCAGTCGCGCCCCTACCTATTGCATTCCTTGTCAACTGGCCAGCTGGTCAACGAATCAACTCATGCTGCATCCATTCTCAGGTGACGGGTGACGGCCACCGGGGCATCAGCCTTTCGGGTCTCGGCATTTCAGCCTTCAGCCAGCGGCTTCAGGATTACGGCGGCTGACCCCCGAACGGCAGGAGCCTGGTCTCCTGGCTCCCGTGCCCGTCACCCGCCACCTGGAATGATATCCCTGCTTCGCAGCCGTTCCCCCATGCCAGCAGATCCCCTAGGGCAGCCTCTGGCTGCCCCTATGACATATCCTCCTATCTGGATACTTGGATACTAACTTGCCATCCGGCCGGTTACCCTTTTGTTTCCCTGACCTTATGGCATCTCACGCCTCCTACATCTTCTCGTCCGAATCCGTCGGCGAGGGCCACCCCGATAAGGTTGCCGACAGCATCTCGGACTCCGTCCTCGATGCGTGCTTCGCGCAGGACCGTTTCTCTCGCGTCGCTTGCGAGACCCTGGTCAAGAGCGACCACGTCGTCATCGCCGGCGAACTCACCACGAAGGCGAAGGTGAACTTCGAGGAAGTCGTCCGCGCCGCGATCCGCGAAATCGGCTACGTGAATGACGACGACGTCTTCCACGCCGATAAGGTCTTCATCACGAACCTGCTCACGAAGCAGTCTCCTGATATCGCCCAGGGCGTCGACGAGCGTAAGGCCGAAGGCAAGAAGCACGCCCAGATGGGTGCCGGCGACCAAGGTATCATGTTTGGTTACGCCACCGATGAGACCCCTGAGCTCATGCCGGCTCCGGTGATGTTCGCCCACCGCCTCAACCGCGAGCTGGCCCGCCTCCGCAAGTCTGGTGCCAAGGGCACCGAGTGGATTCGCCCCGACTGTAAATCGCAGGTCGCCGTGCGCTACGAAGACGGCCGCCCAGTCGCCATCGAGAATGTGGTCATCTCGACCCAGCACACCGCCGACGTCTCGCACCGCCAGATCGAGAAATTCTGCATCGAGCAGGTTATCCGCAAGAGCCTCCCGAAATCCCTCGTCAGCAAGAAGACCGAATACCTGATTAACCCGACCGGTCGCTTCGTCGTCGGCGGCCCCCAGGGCGATTGCGGCCTCACGGGCCGTAAGATCATCGTCGACTCGTACGGAGGCATGGGCCGCCACGGCGGCGGTGCTTTCTCGGGTAAGGATCCGACCAAGGTCGACCGTTCCGCCGCCTACATGGCCCGCTGGGTCGCCAAGCACATCGTCGCCTCCGGCGCTGCCGAGCGCTGCGAACTTCAGTTCGCCTACGCCATCGGCCACCCGGAGCCGACCAGCATCCACCTCGACACTTTCGGCACGGGCGAGCTTCCCGACGAACAGATCCTCGCCGCGGTGAAGAAGGTCTTCCTCTTCAATCCCGCCGAAATCATCCGTCAGCTCGACTTGCGTCGCCCGATCTACCGCGCGTCCACCCACTACGGGCACTTCGGCAAGAAGGGCCTGCCTTGGGAAGTCACCTCCAAGCTCGCCGCCTTCCACAAAGCCCTCAGCAAGTAAGCTAATTTTTCCCAACCGCTAACCGCCAACCGCTAACACCTCCCTCTTATGGCCACCGCCCTCACATCCTCATCCAAAAAATTCACGGACTTCAAAGTCGCCGACCTCAGCCTCGCCGAATGGGGCCGCAAGGAACTCCAAGTCGCCGAGCACGAAATGCCGGGCCTCATGGCCCTGCGCAAGAAGTACGGCAAGAAGAAGCCCCTCAAGGGCGTGCGCATCGCCGGTTCACTGCACATGACCATCCAGACGGCTGTCCTCATTGAGACGCTCGTCGAGCTCGGCGCCGACGTGCGCTGGGCCTCTTGCAATATCTTCTCCACGCAGGACCACGCCGCCGCGGCGATCGCCAAGGCGGGTATCCCGGTCTTCGCCTGGAAGGGCGAAAACCTTGTGGAATATTGGGAGTGCACGATGAAGGCGCTCACCTGGCCCAACGGCGACGGCCCTGAGCTAATCGTCGACGACGGCGGCGACGCCACGCTCCTCATCCACAAGGGCTACGAACTCGAGAACGGCTCCAAGTGGGCCTGGTCTCCTTCGGAATCCGAAGAAGAGCAGATCATCAAGAACCTGCTCAAGAAGGTCGGTAAGGAAAAGCCCGGTCACTGGCACAAAGTCGTCAAGAGCTGGAAGGGTGTCTCGGAAGAGACCACCACCGGCGTCAAGCGTCTCTACCGCATGCTCGAGGACGGCTCCCTCCTCATCCCGACCGTCAACGTCAACGACACCGCCACGAAGTCGAAGTTCGACAACCTCTACGGTTGCCGCGAATCCCTTGTCGACGGCATCAAGCGCGCGACTGACGTCATGATCGCCGGCAAGGTCGCCCTCGTCATCGGTTACGGCGACGTCGGTAAGGGCTCGGCCCAGTCCCTCCGTGGCCTCGGCGCCACGGTCCAGATTGCCGAAATTGATCCGATCTGCGCTCTTCAGGCCGCGATGGAAGGCTTCCGCGTCGTCACCGTTGAGGATACTCTCGGCACCACCGACATCTACGTCACGGCCACGGGCAATAAGGATATCATCACGCTCGAGCACCTCACGAAGATGAAGGACCAGGCGATTGTCTGTAACATCGGACACTTCGACAACGAGATCCAGGTCGTCCGCCTCAACGCCCATAAGGGTGCCAAGAAGGACACCATCAAGCCGCAGGTCGACCGCTACACGTTCAAGGATGGCCATCAGCTTTACATGCTCGCCGAAGGTCGCCTCGTGAACCTCGGTTGCGCCACCGGCCACCCGTCCTACGTCATGTCGACCTCGTTCGCCAATCAGGTCCTCGCCCAGCTGCACCTCTGGGAGACCCGCGCGACGGCCAAGCCTGGCGTCGTCGTCCTCCCGAAGCACCTCGACGAAGAAGTCGCCCGTCTCCACCTCGGCAAGCTTGGCGCCAAGCTGACGATCCTCTCCAAGGAGCAGGCTTCGTATATCGGCGTCAACCAGTGCGGTCCGTTCAAGCCGGATAGCTATCGTTACTAAGCGCGACGCTGCGCGTCGCGAGGGTCACGTGGGCAAGGGGACACGGTGACAAGGGGAAGTGAAGAGGGCGCCTGCGGGCGCCCTTTTTGTTTTATACCAAACTCAAAGGGGAACCGGAGACCGGATGATTAGCTGGGGCATTGGTAGGGGCGCCACTGCGTGGCGTCCGTGGGCGGACGGAGGCTATTGGGTCGGATAGCTTGCCCGGCTCATTGATGCTATCACGGCGAACGGACGCGACGCAGTCGCGCCCCTACCTCAATACATGAACTCAAAGGGAAACCGGAGACCGGATGATTGGCTTGGGGAGATTCATTATCAGGTGACGGGTGACGGCCACCGGGAAATCGGCCACTCGGGCGTCGGCATTTCAGCCATCGGCTATCGGCTTCGGGATCCCGGCAGCTGATCCCCGAGAGGCTGGCGCCTGAACTCCCGGCTACCGTGCCCGTCACCTGTCACCTGGAATGGCTTTGTCTCAGGTAGGGCCGACCATCCTTGGTGGGCCGCGGCCAAGCAGGGATGCTTGGCCCTACCATCGATAAAGATACTCAAAGGGAAACCGGAGACCGGATGATTGGCTTGGGAAGATAATGTCCGAAGCATCTATCCCGGTTTCCGGTCTCCCTTTGCTTGATGCCTCTGCTTCGCAGCATGCCAGCGTGCCAGCGTATACCCTCGCGGCTTCGCCGCGATTGTCATCTCCGCCGATCAAATCGCGGCGAGTTCGCCCGCGGATTTCAGCTGTTAAATTGGCAGGGAAGGATGGAGTCGAACCATCGCCAGCGGATTTGGAGACCGCTGTGCTACCGTAACACTTCTTCCCCGTGAGCCCCCATTTAGGGGAATCACGCCCCTAAATGCAATCAGAACTCGGCGCCTCCAGGCACCCTTTTTTGTCGGGTTGGCGGGGGTAGGGATACGATGACATCGCATCCGCCTGCCTCGGGTAGGGGCGCCACTGCGTGGCGTCCGTGGGCGAACCGACTTTATCGAGTCTGATAACTTGCCCGGCTCATTGAGCCTCTCTTTGCGAACGGACGTGATGGCAATCACGTCCCTACCTCCCGCTTCGCAGCAGTTCCCCCATGTCCACTTGCCCCCGTGCCCACTTGCCCCCTAATTAAATCCATGCGCTCCCTCCTCGCCCTTCTTTTCGCCGCTTCGCTTTTCGCCGCCGATCGTCCGGCGGTCGATCACGCTGCCTACACCGCCGCGCTCAAGGATTTCCGCAAAGGCACGTCGAAGTCCATCGATACGCTGAAGAAGGCTGGCGCGCCCGCCGCCGCGCGCCTCGCCGCCGTCGATGATGTGCGCGAACGCTTGGTCGATGAGCCTTCCTCGCCGCTGGTCGGCGAAGTCGCTGCGCTGCTTGGCTCGACCGACGTCGAGATCGCGAAGCTCCTGCTCGCCGCGCTCGCCGAGGCGAAGGCCGCTGGTGCCACGGCGCAGGTCGCGGCGCTCGCTTCGAAGGCGGATTCGCCCCTCCGCATCCCAGCCGCGCTCGCGCTCGCCGAAGTCGGTGGGGCCAAGGCCGTGCCGGTGCTCGCTTCGCTCGCTAAGGACGAAGCCCTCGCCGAGAATATTCAGGATGCGCTCGTGAAGGTCGCCGGCCCCGGCGTAACCGATGCATTTGTCGCTGGTATTAGCGACACGAAGGCCGATGTCTCCGCGCGCACGGCCCTCATCAAGGCTGCCGTCGGTCGCAATCTCCGCTCTGTCGCCGGCGCCCTGTGTGTCGCGATTAAGGAAGAATCTATGCGTCTCGAATGTCAGAAGGCCTTGCTCAAGCTCGCCCAGCCTTCCGACCTCGCTGCTTTGCGCGATGCTGAGAAGTCGGTGACGAACGAGACCACCAAAGGCGCCCTCGGCCGCCTGATCAAGAAGCTCGAAGGGGTGAAGTAAGCGCACGCAACGCGTGCGACGAGAGTATGGAGTTCGGAGTATCGGTGGAGTGTTGGCCTTATGTAGGGCTGACCGGCTCGGTCAGCCGTTCGCCGCAGGGCGAACCTAGGTAGGGGCACGATTCATCGTGCACTCCTTATACGGAGGGCGCGGCGAAGCCACGCCCCTACCTCCGGCCGCCCTGCGGCGGCCCAAACAAAAAGGACGGCACATTGTGCCGTCCCCGACTTCACCGATACTCTATACTCCGAACTCTATACTCTCGTTATACTCTACTTCTTCATCGCCCAGATCACCCCGCCGTTCAGGTGCTGGACAAACTCCGGCTCGGAGAAGGATTCCTTAGTATGGCCACCAGCGGTGTAGAACATGCGGCCCTTAACGACATCTTTGCACCAAGCAATCGGGTGGTAGACACCGTTCTTGCCTCCCTCATAGGTCTTTTCGTCGATGAGGATGAGGACCACATTGTCGGGCTGCAGGTTGCGGAAGCTATACCACTCGTCCTTGCGCTTCCATTCGTCCGGCAAGTGCTTGGTGGAGGGGTGATCCTTGACGACCGGCCGCAGGGTGGCGGGCTGGATCTTCGGGTGGCCGGCAAAATAGCCGCCGATCATTTTACCATACCAAGGCCACTTATACTCGGTGTCGGAGGCGGCGTGTACGCCGACGAACGCGCCACCGTTCTCGAGCCACGCCTGGAAAGCGGCGCGACGGGGCAGGGCGGCCTGGTCGGCCGCGGCCTTGGCTTCCTTGGAGGCCTCCTTGGCGACAACGTCGCTCATGACATCGCCCGTGGTGCTCATGAAGGCGACCGCGCGATACTTGGCGAGATTCTCGACGGTGAAGACCGCGGCGTCTTCGGTGATGTCGACCTCGAGGCCGGCGGCTTTGAACTGCTTCGCGAGTAGCTCGTTGCCGAGCGGGATGGAGTCCTTGTGCCGGAAGCCAGCGGTTTTTGAGAAGACCAAGGCGCGGTTAGGTTCGGCGGCGAGGGCGACCACCGAGGCGAGCAGGAGGGCGAGGAGGGAGCGCATGATTATAACTTGGGGTAGGGGTAGGGATAGGGGTTGGGGCAGGAGAGGGCAAGGAGGTAGGGGCGCGACGGCGTCGCGTCCGTTCACAGATGGAGGGTCGATGAGCCGGGTAAGTTATCCGCCCCACAATGTCCGTCCGCCCACGGACGCCACGCAGTGGCGCCCCTACCTAGGGCACCCCAGCTAACTTTCCGGTTCCCGGTTTCCCCCTGAGTGCCGACCGCCTGCCCTGTACCTGCACCCGAACCTGAACACCTGAACCCGATACCCGATGGCCGAGACCCGAGACCTGAGAGTGCATCCCACTTTTGCACCTAGGACGGCACGTGGTGCCGTCCCTACCCAATCCCTCCTTTCCTCGGAACGTTTCCCCCGTTACACCTGTCCTAAGTCTACCCCGACCCCTACACCCAACCCTGCCCCTAATTCGATGTCTAAACTCGACCGTCGTTCGTTCCTGAAGAACACCGCCCTCGCTGGCGCTGTCCTCGGCTTCCCCTCCATCATCCCAGCCTCCGCGCTCGGCAAGGATGGCACGGTCGCTCCAAGCAATCGCCTTCAGCTCGCCGGTATCGGCCTGAAAGCCCAAGGTGGCGGCGTCATGCGCCAGCTGATGTCCAAGAAGGGCGTCCAAGTGATCGCCGTCTGTGACGTCGATCGCCGCGTGCTGAAGTCCTCTTCTGAAGGCGTGGTGAAGAAGGGCATGGCCGCCCCGAACCAGTATGTCGATTTCCGCGAGATGCTCGCGAAGGAAAAGCCTGACGCCGCCATCCATGGCTTACCTGATCACTGGCACGGCGTCATCAGCTGCGCGCTCCTCCGCGCCGGCATCGACGTCTACGGCGAGAAGCCGCTCGCGAAGACCTGGGCCGAAGGCAAGGCCATCACCGATGCGGTGAAGGAGAACGGCCGCGTCTGGCAGACGGGCATGTGGCAGCGCTCCACCCCTAATTTCCGTCGTGGCGTCGAGCTCGTCCGCAACGGCATGCTCGGCAAGATCCTCAAGGTCGAGGTCGGCACCGGCCCGAACAAGCACGCCATGCCGCCCGCTCCGCAGCCGGGCGAGAAGGCTCCGAGCGAAGTCGATTACGATATGTGGGTCGGCCCGTCCGCTGAGTTCGCCTACGATCCGCGCGTCTTCCACTTCCACTGGCGCTGGCATATGAACTTCGGCGGCGGACAGCTCCTCGACTGGGTTTGCCACCATCCCGATATCGCCGCCTGGGCGATGGGCAAAGATGCCGAGTATCCCGTGTCTGTCGTTGGTTCGGGCAAGCTCCGCGAGGGCCCCTGGGATTCCCATGCCGAATATGACTACACTGTGGGCTACGCCGACGGCCTACAGATGTCGGTCAGCAGCTCGTTCATGGGTATCCGCTTCCACGGCGAGAAGGGCGAACTCTACGTCACCCGCGGCAAGCAGACGTGCTCCATCCCCGGCCTCTGGGAAAAGGACCTCGGCCCGGACGCCTGGCGCTGCCCTGGCACGACCGATCACTTCCAGGATTTCGTCGACTGCGTGCAGTCCCGCCGTCGCCCCCTTGCGCACGCCATGGCCGCGCACTACACCACGACCATTGGTCACCTCGGCAACGCCGCGGTGTTCACCGGTCGTAAGCTCAAGTTCGACGGCGCCGCGGGCAAGTTCATCGATGATGCCGGCGCGACCGCGATGCTCTCGCGCGAACTCCGTAAGCCCTGGTCGCTCGAGAAGATCTAACGCGGACGGCGAAGCCGCCCGCGAGGGTCACGTGGGTAAGGGGGCACGTTGACACGGGGAAGATAAGATGACGCCTACGGGCGCCTTCTTTGTTCTCTGGTGGCGGGGTAGGGGCGCCACTGCGTGGCGTCCGTGGGCGGATGGATATCGTGAGGCCCGATAGCTTGCCCGGCTCATCGATCTTATATCGGCGAACGGACGCGACGCAGTCGCGCCCCTACCTCGATACAGGAACTCAAAGGGAAACCGGAAACCGGAAGTAATGCTTCGGTGCCTCAACCCCCAGCCAATCATCCGGTCTCCCTTTGATTGATCGCACTGCTTCGCAGCATGCCAGCCTGCCGGCATGTCCCCATGCGGCTCCGCCGCGCCTGCTTCGCAGCAGTTCCCCCATGCCAGCGTGCCCCCGCTGTTTCCGTTCCCCTTGCCCCCATGCCCCCATGCCCCCTACTGTCTCGTCCCGATGCCCCTCCGCCGCTTAGCGCAGATTGCTGTCGTCCTTGGCCTCGTGGCCGTGGGCGTCTGGGTCGTGCGTGGTAAGAAATGGGAGCTGCTCCGCAAGCCCGCCGAAGTCGCCGCGAAACCCGCGATCAAGCTGC